>CAMLNG010000005.1 GCA_946481195.1 uncultured Chromatiaceae bacterium | reverse complement strand
CGGCAAATGCGGAAGTGGCAAGCAGCGCCGCGCAAAGCCATGCAGCCGGCCGGACCACGGGCGCAACTGCCGTTCAGCGGTATTGTGTTGGTGGCACAGCAGGGCAAATTACTGTGGAATTACAGCAATAAAGTTGCACCGTTGACGGCGCAGCGTCAGTTCATCATTGGTTCGCAGTCCAAACAAATCACCGCAGCCCTGGTGTCGCAAGCCGTGGATCAACAGCGGCTGACCCTGACTGACCCGCTGGCAAAATTCTTGCCGGAGCAGCGCGAGCGCTTTGGTGATGCCATCACTATCAAACATTTACTGGAGCACAGTTCTGGCCTGGGGCAGGGCGGCGGCACTACCTCTACCCGTGGACCAACCGGCACGCCGGGCAGCACTTTTGCCTACAGTAATACCGGCTATGATTTGCTGGGTGCGGTGTTAGAGCGGATTTACGGCGAACCTTTTGCGGCACAGACGGCACGGCTGTTCCGGCGCTGCGAGATGACCCATAGTTTTGCGCCGTCCAGGCAGCAGCTGACGTCCAAAGCGCCATTGCTGGTTGCCGGCCTCACCGAGCGCTCGGGCCAGTTGGTGGCTGCGCCACTGGATGTCGCTTTTAGCAACAATCCTTCTGGCCGGCTGGTCAGTTCAGCCGGCGATCTGATCCGCTGGCAACAATGTCTGCATCAACAGGCACTGCTGACGCCGTCCAGCTATCAACAAATGACCAGCCCGCAGATGCTACGCCCGCACCGCTGGGGCGCTTTGGGTTATGGTTTTGGCCTGCAAATCAGCAAAGCCGATGGGCTGACTGAATACAGCCATAGCGGTTTTGTCGATGGCTACATCAGTACCACTTTGTATTATCCGCAGTTTGCCACAGGTCTGGTGTTGCTGGAGCCGTTGTCGCTGGACCCGGCCGACCCGCAGCGGGCTTTTTATTATCATGATCAGGTGCGTTTGGCGCTGCGTACGCAGTTGCTGGCGGCCGGAGCTTTGCCACAATGAAACTGGAACTTTATCAGGTCGACGCCTTTACCAATCAGCTGTTCGGCGGTAATGCCGCTGCTGTTGTGCCGTTACCGGATGAGCTGATTGACTGGCCTTCGGAGCAGCTGATGCTGCAAATTGCTGTCGAAAATAATCTGTCGGAAACGGCTTTCCTGAAAAAGCTGGCGCCGGCGCATTATCAAATCCGCTGGTTTTCGCCGCTGTGCGAAATCGATTTTTGCGGCCACGCCACGCTGGCTGCAGCTTTTGTGTTGTTTTCACGCGAGACAGCAGCAGAGCTCCGATTCAGCACTCTCAAAGTCGGTGATCTGACAGTGCAGCAGGGGCAGGACAGCTGGCTGGAGATGAATTTCCCCCAGCGCCCGGCCGTTGCGCAGGGCGAAGTGCCGCCGGCATTATTGCAGGCGCTGAACCACCAGCCGGTTGAAGTCTTGCGCAGTGAACAGGCCTGGTTTCTGGTGTACGACGATGCCAGCAAAGTGCAACAGCTGGCGCCGGACATGGCACTGCTGAAAACGCTGTGGCCTTATGATGTAGTCGCGACTGCGCCCGGTAGGGGTGTTGCCGACGGCCAATATGATTTTGTCAGCCGCTATTTCTGGCCGGCAAACGGCGGGGATGAAGACCCGGTGACCGGGTCTATTCATGCCGGCCTCACGCCATATTGGGCACAAAAGCTGAATAAAACCGCGTTGCTGGCGTATCAGGCGTCGAGCCGGGGTGGTGTGCTGCGCTGCGAACTACAAGGTGACCGGGTGCAGGTCAGTGGCCAGGCCCGGCTCTATCTGCAAGGCCAGATCACAGTGCCGGCCTGAGCCGGACCGACCAGGCCGGTGTAACCAGGTGCTATGCTGGTTGAGGTCGATGCGGGTGAAAGGAGACAATTCATGAGCAAATATGCCACGTGGTTTTGTTTATTGCTGCTGACGTCAGGCTCCGCCCAGGTTGGGGCTACGCCGGGTCAGGGCCAGGATAAGGCGCAGCACAAATCCGCCAAACATGCGGAAAAAGCGCAGAAAGCGGCGGATAAAGAGCACAAATTTCAGCAGTCAAAACCATCTGTGCAACAGTCGCAGGGCGGATTGCAGCTGAATTTAAGTTTTGCCGGGATCTCTGTCATCGATGCCCGGCAGCTGGTCCGGCAGTATCAGGTCAGTGGTGGCCGGCAGTTACCGCCGGGAATCCGTAAACAACTGGCGCGTGGCAAGCCTCTGCCGCCGGGCATTGCGAAAAAAGTCAGCCAACCTGAGTTACTGGCGCACTTGCCGCGCCATGACGGTTACGAATGGCAGATTTGTGGCTCGGACTTAGTGCTGGTGGCGGTCGCGACTGCCGTCATTGCTGATGTGTTATTTGATGTGTTTTAGCAAGTTTCATTAAACCAAACAGGCCGCAATTGCGGCCTGTTTGTTTTTAGTCAGCGGATTGGCAAATTTACTCGCCGAGGATCGCTGGTTTAATCAGCTGGAACAGCTCGCGGTAAGATTTCGCTGGCTGGTTCTTTTCCTGCTCTTTTTTCGCATTGCGGATTAAGGTCCGCAGTTGCTGGATCTCCACTTGCGGATATTCAGCGATAAATTCGGTCACTGCATCACTGTTGGCGATGAGCTTGTCGCGCCAGTCTTCGATTAAGTGGAATTTGCGGGTCGCGGCCTGATTGGTATTGCGCACCACAGCTAAGGCGCGTTCAATTGGTTCTAAATCGGTACCGCGCATGATCTTACCGATAAACTGCATATGGCGGCGGTAAGCTTCGTGTTTTTTCACCAGCTTGTCTGCCAGTTTTAACGCTTCGACCAGGTCGTTATCCATTGGGATTTTGGCGCGCGCTGCCGGGCTTAATGCCACCAGTTCTTCACCAAGCGCCTGCAGGGCGTGCATTTCTTTTTTGACCTGCGTTTTGCTTTTGCCTTCCTCACGGTCCCAGTCGTCGCCGTGGGTAAAATCAGTAATATCTGCCATAACTTCAGTTTTGTTGCCGGAAATCCGCACAGTATATCAAAGATGGCGCTGAAAAGCCGCGTCAGCCGGATAACAGCCGCAGACTTCTGTGCTTTTGTGGCGGCTGTGGTAAGCTTGCCAGTCTGCAACCCTGAGGATTTTCAGCCCGTTATGAGTCAAGACATGCCGACTATTCAGCAAGAAATCGATGAAGTAAAAGCCGCCGTCAGCCAGGTGCTGGCGCACGCCCGTCAGTTGGGTGCCAGTAGCGCCGAAGCGTCGATGAACCGCACGCGCGGCTTGAGTGTCGAAACCCGTCACGGTGAAGTGGAAACCATGGAGTTTAATCAGGACGGTGGCCTCGGCATCAGTGTTTATGTTGGTCAGCGTAAAGGTTCAGCGTCGACGGCAGATTTAAGCCCGGCGGCGTTAAAACGCACTGTCGAAGCAGCCATCGATATTGCCCGTTATACCTCCGAAGACCCATGCGCGGGCCTCGCTGAAGCCAGCTGGCTGGAGTTCAGCCCACCGGATTTGGATTTGTATCACCCGGCTGAGGTCAGTACCGAACAGGCTACCGCCTGGTGTGCAGCCGCTGAAGAAGCGGCTTTTGCAGTTGATTCCCGCATCACCAATTCAGACGGCGCGTCTTTTTCATCACATCAGGGCTTAAAAGTCTATGGTAACAGCCATGGCCAGCTGGTCGGTTACCCGAGCAGCCGCCATAGCATGAGCTGCTCAGTGATCGGCGAAGACGGCGAAGATATGCAGCGCGATTACAGCTACACCGTTGGCCGGCGTTTACAGGATTTAAAAGATGCAGCAGCCATTGGCCGGGAAGCTGCAGCAGAAACAGTGCAGCGCTTAAACAGCCGCACTTTACCGACGCAAAAAGTGCCGGTGATTTTCCGTGCCGATGTTGCCAGCAGCTTGTTTGGTCATCTGGTGTCGGCGATCAGTGGCGGCAGCATTTACCGTAAGTCGAGTTTTTTACTGGATAAACTAGGCCAGCAAGTGATGGCGTCACATTTAAACATTATGGAACGGCCACATGTGCTGCAGGGCCTGGCGTCCAGCCCGTTTGACAGTGAAGGCGTGAAAACCTCCGACCGGCAAATCATTACCGACGGTGTGTTACACAGCTGGATCACCTCCAGTTATTCCGCCCGGAAACTGGGCATGGCCAGCACAGGCCACGCCGGTGGTATTCATAACTGGTACGTACAACATGGCGACGCCGACTTAGCCCAGCTGCTGCGGGATATGGGCTCTGGTTTGTTAGTGACTGAACTGATGGGCCAGGGCGTCAATGGCGTCACCGGTGATTATTCCCGTGGCGCGGCCGGTTTTTGGGTCGAAAACGGCCAAATCCAGTTCCCGGTCAGTGAAGTGACTATCGCCGGTAATCTGACGCAGATGTTTATGGATATCGCCGCTATTGGCAAAGACGTGGACCGCCGCGGTGGTGTGTTAACCGGCTCTGTCTTACTCAATCAAATGCAAATCGCCGGGCATTAAGCACAGGCTTTCGCTTGAGCAACGCCTGAGTGATGCACTCAGGCGTTGTTGTTTATGACCTGGGGTGGTCGGTACGCCGCAAATGCAGGAGCAATTTGTGGCGATTTTCAGAGCTCTCAATCTGCCAGTTTGACCACCACATCAATAGGGCAGACCTGCACGCAGGTTGGCTCTGGATAAAAGCCTTCACATTCAGTGCAAAGGTTGGGGTCTATCTGGTAAATCTTTTTACCTGAGGCAATCAGCTGCAATGAAATCGCGCTGTTCGGGCACTCGGGCCCGCACATGTCGCAATTAATACAGCTGTCGAGAATTTTCAGCGCCATCAGGCACAGCCCTGGCTGCGGATTTCGGCTTGTGGTAACTCACGAATGAGCAGCACAAAGTCTGGTGTCATGCCCTGCGGCAGTTCGATTTGGACCCTGTGGCCGGCGCCCGGGGCGCGTAATGTCAGCTCCCCTTTGGCATTCCACAGCTGTTGCAGGCAAATCTGTTGATTGCCCGTTGGCGCCATCAGCACCAGCATATCGCCGACATTAAACTGGTTTTTTACTTCGACCCAGGCCCGTCCGGTTTCGGCATCCAGACCTGTGACCTCACCGACAAACTGCTGCTGGTCGCTGCTAGATGCGCTTTTTTCGTAGTTTTGCAGCTCATGAATAGGAATATGCCGGCGCAGAAAACCTTCGGTGTAACCACGCGATGCCAGTCCATCCAGCTCGGTCAGCAATTGTTGGTTAAATGGCCGGCCGGCGACGGCGTCTTCTATCGCGCGGCGATAAATCTGTGCGGTGCGGGCGGCATAATAAAACGACTTGGTGCGGCCTTCGATTTTCAGACTATGCACCTGGGCCCGCGTTAAACGGTCGACATGCTGAATAGCCCGTAAGTCCTTAGAATTCATAATGTAAGTGCCGTGTTCATCTTCAAAAGCCGGCATTTGTTCACCCGGTTTTTGTGGGTCAGTCAGCAGGATAATATCGTCCACTGGCTTGTGCTGGTGCAGCGACAGCGCGGTTTCTGCAGCCGCCGGCACAAACTGGCCCACTTCGTTTTCGGTGGCAGTAGTGACCTGATATGGCCAGCGGCAGGCGTTGGTGCAGGTACCCTGGTTCGGGTCGCGTTTGTCCATGTAACCGGATAATAAACAGCGGCCGGAATACGCCATGCACAATGCGCCATGTACAAAGACTTCCAGTTCCATTTGCGGCACTTTTTGGCGGATTTGTTCGATTTCATCCAGCGCCAGTTCGCGCGACAAAATCACCCGCGAAATACCGTTTTGTGCCCAGAACTGCACAGCGGCCCAGTTCACCGTGTTGGCCTGCACTGACAAATGCAGCTCCATCTGTGGAAAATGCTGGCGGATGAGGTGAATGACCCCGGGGTCGCTGACAATCAGCGCATCAGGCCCCAGCGCCACCACTTCAGCGATGTCTTCAATGAGAGTGTCGAGCTTAGCGTTATGCGGCGCGCTATTCAGCACGCAATACAGCTTCTTGCCCAGCGCATGCGCTTCCTGAATACCCAGCGCTAAAGTTGGCAAATCAAATTCATTGTTGCGCACACGCAGGCTGTAGCGCGGCATTCCGGCATAGACTGCGTCGGCACCATAAACAAAGGCATACCGCATCGCTTTAAGCGTACCGGCCGGCGACAGCAGTTCAGGGCGGAAGTTGTTTGCAGCTGAATGGATTTGAGTCTGATATGGGGTGGAAGTCATGGCGCCGCTCCGAAAAAATGGCGCGGATTATGGCTGAGGTGCATGGGGGCTGTATTGATCTGGCGCAAGCTTTTGTAGCTGACAGTACATATAACAATTAGCGATAGACGCAACTGATAATTTATATACTACACGGTACAGAAGTGGTAAACTCCTCAGTGTACTTAATCGGAGTGACCCAAATGTCAGAGACTTTACGTTTATTATCATGGCGTTATGCCACTAAAAAAATGGATGCCAGTCAGGCCGTCCCTGAAGAGAAAGTTGAACGCATCCTCGAAGCCATTCGCCTGAGCGCCAGTTCCAGTGGTTTGCAGCCGTATCAGGTGCTGGTGATCACTGACGCCGAGACCAAAGCCAAAATCCGTGCGCATGCCTGGGATCAAAGCCAGGTCACAGATGCCTCGCATCTTTTAGTATTCGCGGCCTGGGACCACTACAGCGCAGAACGCATCAACCAGATGTTTGACCTGGTGAACGAACAACGCGGTTTTCGCAATGAAGGTTGGGAAGCCTACCGCCAGAAATTACTGAGCTTTTACCCAAACCGCACGCCGGAAGAAAACTTCCAGCATGCTGCCCGTCAGGCCTATATCGGCCTTGGCAGTGCCTTGATTGCTGCAGCGGAAGAGGGCGTCGACAGCACCCCGATGGAAGGTTTTGAACCAGAAGTGGTCGACGAAATTTTGAACCTCAAAGCGCTGGGCCTGCGTTCGGTCTTATTACTGCCTTTGGGTTACCGCGCTAACGAAGGTGACTGGCTGGTCAATTTACAAAAAGTGCGCCGCAGCACTGAAGATTTTGTGATCCGGCGTTAAGTTTCCTGCCACCAGCGGCCTGGAGTAACCCCTTTCGGCTCCGGGTCGCTGGTTTTTTCCGCTCCCGTTGGCGGGTTTAGCGCTATACAGCAGTTAAGGTTCTGTCTACACTGGTTTTTTGCCGTACCGGGAGAGCGCCATGAGCCAGCTGAATCTGAATCGTCCTGATGAACTACAACGCGACTGTGTTGATGATTTCTTTGAAGATTTTCGTGATGCCTACGAGCAATGTGAAAGCACGTTAATCGAACTGGAACAGCATCCGCAGCAGCCGGAATTGCTGCATGGCATTTTCCGCGTCGTGCATACCATCAAGGGTAATCTCGGTTTTATCGGGCTGTTTTCGTTAATCCCGTTGCTGCAAAGTCTCGAAGACGTACTCGACGACATCCGCAAAGGCCATATGGCTTACGATAGTTCGCTCTGTGATGTGATCCAGCTGACCTTAGACCGTACCCAACAATGGGTAGAAGCCAGCATCGCTGATGCGCCAAAACCATTAACGCCAACCGAACTGCAGCAAATTTGCCAGCGCCTGACCGGCCTCACCAGCGCTGACGAACGCTCTCGTGGCGTGCGTATTCGTCAGGTATTGGGTCTGTTAGACCCGACCCACGTGCAGGCGCTGGCTATCAAAGATGATATTCCTGAAGTAGTTAACAGCACCGTCAGCGCCGAACCGAAAGCGTCTTCTGCCGTTGACGCTTGCCGGCGGCTGCTGCAGTACTACCGCATCCGGATGGATGCCGACCTCGAATTTTTTATCCAGCTGTTACCGGCGCTGGAACAGCGTCACCCACGTTGGCAGGGGCGTTCAGCCCGGCAGTTATTTCTGGCGCTGGAAATGAACCGGTTAGCCGGCAATAAACTGGACCAAATTCAGCTGGCGGTGGCGGTGATGCTGCACGATTTAGGCATGTCGTTTTTGCCCCTTCAAATGCTTGATGCGCAGGGCCGGGCCGATCCGGAACAACTCAGTGTCTGGCAGCGTCATGTTGAAATGGGCGCGTCTTTAGTTGCCAGCTCCCCGCGCTGGCAGGATGCCGCTGCGATGATTTGGCAACACCATGAACATCAGGACGGCAGCGGTTTCCCCGACGGTCTCGAAGGCGAAGATATCAGCGAAGGCGCCCGGCTACTGCGCGTCGTGGATGAATTCGATTTATTAACCAATCAGCATGAACAACAGGAAGCCAGCAACCGGCAGCTGATCACTGCGCTGGTTGAAATCAGCAAAGCCGCCGGCAGCAAGTTTGATCCGTTTTGGGTCGGGTTACTGAATGAGGCAGTGAAGTTACATAAACAACATTTTCAGCGATAATCAAGCCAGCGCGTTCTCTTATGTTGTGGATTGATGGCGAAAGATTCTTGTTCAATTGCAATTACATATTGTTAACCAGCGGAAAATGTTTCGCAGGTTACTGCTCCTGAGTACCGGATTACATTGAATGCAGTGTGCTTTTTTAGTACAATTCATTTACTTGCAGTCTGGTTGTTTACATTCCCGCCAATAAATTTCCTAAAAATCTCCCGGAGTTAGTTATGAAAACAAGGAACGTGTTTTCCTGTTTGTTGTTGAGTATTGCCATTTTCCAGGCTCTCGCAGCAGATCTCCCGAACCCTGTGTCCAAATCGGTATTAAACGCCGATGAGAGTCAGATATTGGGGCAAGACCCGATTCGGCTGAGTTCGCAAGTTACCGCGCAGCAATCGTTAGAAACTATGCGGAATAAATTGATTGTTCGTGACAGCCATATTGTCATGATCTCCGAACTCGGTGTGACGGTTCTTGAGCGCACTCCACAAGGTTTGGTGCGGCGCCATATGCAGGAGTTTAATACATGGCAACTGAATGCTGATACGCAGATTTTTGCATCCAAAGATGGTAAAAAACTTGTGTGGTTTATTGCCAATAAACGGGTAGACGTTGATATTTTTGCTGATTATACAGCCGCGGTAAACTCACAGATAGACACTACAAACTGCTACGCAATTTTTGCTTCAGACAATCCATCGGAATTTGTTTGCTATGACGGCAATAGCAATCAGTACAAAGTGATGCAAGTTACTAATGACGGTTTAAATGTATTGGCACAATTGCCTGTGACAGAAGAGATCAAAGGCAACAGAATGCTTTACAACAGCAAAGATAAGCTGTTAGTGAGTGCAATAAATAACTTCGACAGCCAAATTATCAATATATTTCAGCTGAAGAATGGAGAGTTTAAAAGAACCGGCAGAGTGCTGAATAATATCGATGATCATAGATCTTTGAATGGATATCTCTATGATGTCGATAATGCCCGCCTGACAATGCATAACTATCACAGCCGTTCCGTAGAATTACCGATAGATAGAATCTCTGGTGTACCTGGCACTCTGATTCACAACGCAGAAACGATTAAAACTACAAATTATTATCCTGACTTCAATCTGGTAATGACAGGGGAAATGGCTATTGCCAGACCCGATTACTCACCAGCGTTTCTGATAAAACGTGATGGATTGAAGTTTCAAAAAGTCGACGTCGATGGGTTCACCAATATCGACCGCAATATCGCAATCCATCTTAACGGTGCCGGTACATTAGAATTATGGAAAAACACTCAGTGGTCATTGCAACAATTTGATGTTGAGGATGGTAAAACCATATTAAAGCAAAGCCGTGGCAGTAAGGATCGTGGCTTACCCGCACTCGAAGGTGCCTATGGTTTTAGCAGCGATGATCAGCGTTTCTGGGTCTATCAGAGCAATGATGTTGTTGCACTTCTTGGCCTCGATGCGAGTAAAACACCGCAGGTTCTGCTCGAATTGACTAAATATGACGAATACACACCTCCTGTTCCTTACAATACCCAATTTATCAAAGTATCTGACGGGATTTATCTCCTTGCCGGGACCAGTCAATATCAGTTATTAACAGAAGATACCAATGGCCGGCTTAAACTGACAGCACCAAAAAACTGGCCACAATCTAACTACAATGATTACAGCCCGACCCATGTCAGAAGCAAAGATGGTTTTATTTATCTGAGCCGTTCTGGTCTGACTGTACTGAAAATAGGGAACGGTGAACTCGACAAGGTCGCAGTTTTACAAAAAGACAGCAATCTGACCGAATTCGACAGAGCTGGTATTCGCGCAGTGGTTGAACTAAAAGGCGCTCTTTATGCTTTGATGCCAGATAGCGGTAAAATTGCGCAGCTAAGAATGAAAGATGGAGTGCTGAGTGCAATTAAAATTGGCACTATGCCAAAGTTGCAAGAGCCAATTATTGAAGGTCGTGACCGCATATTTAGTCAAAATTCTCCATCTGTGGTGTTGATGCCAGATAACGCCGGCAACCTGCAAGTGAACTCGATTTCTTACGACAATAAACCAGCATACCTGCACCAGCAACGGTTTAAATTCAGTAAAAATGTGGCTAGAAACGAGTCGTGGGTCTTAGTCAATGATGCTTTCACTGGTGTTTGGCAAAATCAGGAAGTGAGTGGTGATTGTTGTGATTATTATGCCTCGACTCGGATTCTCGATGGCCATCTGCTGACGTTTAACCAAGATCGGCGTCAAATTATGACTGTTTATCAGATAAACACCGCACCCTATATGCCAGCTCAGATTGAGCCGATACGATTTAATCAAGGTGTCGAGGTAGAAATTGCATTGTCAGAGTTTGTTCGAGATGATGAGCAGCCGTCACTGGAGTTTAGTGGTATTAGCAATGATGCTTTTAGTCTGGTTGATGGTAACAAGCTAAAGTATAAAGGCCTGATAATAGGGCAAGGTAATTTGTTGCTGACTGCTAGTGATGGCACTTTACAGGCAGAGGTAAAATTACCTTATCAGATAAACGCGGCGCCAACTTTATTAATGCCACTGCCGGTTATATTAGCGAACCAGAATGTCGCATTTCAGTTTGATTTCAACGATTACATTACAGATCCGGAAGGCAGTGCCATCAGTTTTGCACCGCAAAACCTGCAAGGCTTTAGCCTGAGTAAATCAGGTATATTATCCGGAACTGCAACAGCGTTGGGCGATATCAGTTTGCCGCTGCAGATCACCGACAAAGCAGGTGCCGTTCTAAAAACAACGGCGACTTTCAAAGTGAATGCGGCACCGGCGCTCACCGGTAGTAACAGCGCCAGCGGTAAAGTAAATCAAATTTTTGCGCTGGATCTAAATACTGTCATCACCGATGCCGAAAAACACCGTATTACCCTAACCGCACAAGGCTTACCGGCTGGTTTAAGTCTGAATGGCGCCGTGATTAGTGGCACGCCAACAGCAGCGGGTACTGCTACAGTCAGCATCACCGCAACCGATGAATTGGGTGCGCGCAATGAGCTGAGTCTGTCACTGAGTATTGCCGCCGAAGACAAAAAAGGTGGTGGATCTGTTGGCTTTGGCTTGTTGGCCTTACTGGCCTTTGTACGTGGGCGTCGCAGCTGGCGTTAGCCGCTGATTTAAGTGCTTTTGTACTTCAAAACCAAGCCTTCGCCTCTGCGGAGGCTTTTTATTGCAGCGCCTGACAAAGCACCATGCTTGTGCAGTTGGGCAGTTTCTATAACGATACAGCGTTTTACTGGTGCATTGAATACGTATTCATGTTGTTCTTGCACCAGCCTTGGTCAATTAATGTTCGTTGCATAACAACAAACATGGCTAAGGATGGGCAGTTGATCCCGGACCATGTTCACTGACCGGGAAGACAACATGTTCAGAAGCAAACTCAGCGCGATCACGCTGGCGTTGGCTGCGGCTGGTTGTTGCGCATTGCCTGTTTGGGCTGCACAACAAACCGCGCAGGACACGCCGCAAGCTATCAGCAGTGCCTCAGAAGCCAAAGCAAACGGCAAAAAAACCACCAAAGAAGATATCGAAGTTATTGAAGTAAAAAGCTATTCAGGCTCTTTGATTAAATCTTTAAACCTCAAACGTTTTAACGATACCGTGTCTGAAACCCTGTCGGCCGACGACTTAGGCGCCTTGCCGGATGTGTCGATGGCGGATGCGTTAACACGCTTGCCGGGTATTTCTGCAGTGCGTACCGGCGGCCAGGCGGCGGAAATTAATATCCGTGGTATGTCCGGTGGTTTTGTGTTTTCGACGTTAAACGGCCGTGAGCAGGTCAGTACCAGCGGCAGCCGCAGTATTGAGTTTGACCAGTATCCTTCCGAGCTGATCTCATCGGCTGCGGTGTACAAATCGCCGAAAGCCTCGCTGATTGAAGGCGGTGTGGCCGGTACTGTGGAATTACAGACCGCAAGCCCGCTGCGCAATAGCGAGCAACACACTTTTACCGTGAATGCCCGTGGCATGTTTAACGACCGTGCCAATGAAGTGCCGGACGGACAGGAAATGGGCGACCGGTTAAGTTTCTCTTATCAGGGTAAATTTGCTGACGACAAACTCGGTGTGGCCTTAGGTTATGCCCGGCTGTACCAGCCGTCTGTGGCGACCCAGTTTATTGGCCTGGCCTATAACACCAGTATGGATGTCGACGGCATCAAAGAGACCGTGCCGAATGAATTTGTCAGCGAAGGTTTTGAGATGCAGCACAAAGGCGGTGAAGAAGTCCGCAACGGTTACATGGCGGCGCTGGAATGGGTGCCACACGATGCCTTTACCTTAAAAGCCGACGCTTTTGTCTCGAAATTTGACTCCGAAGCTTTTGCCCGCGGTTTCCGTGTGAAGTTTGGTGGCGCCAGCACAGCTGTGGCGAATCCGATCCTCAATGGCAATTCGGTAATTGGCGGTACTTTTAACCGTACCAAAAACAGCTTTACCCGCGTTGAGATCGTCAACGACGACAACCAGGATTTTGATGAAGTGCAAAGTTTTGGTGTCAACGCCGACTGGGATGTCACGGAAAACTTCAAACTGAACTTTGACCTGTCGCACTCAGCCGCACAAAGTGATTTCCGCAATGGTTTGCTCTGGTCATTAGTCGCCAAAGACGCCAATGCCGCCACGCCGGTGTTTGACGATAACGTGTCGATTTCTTACAAACTGAACGGCCTGAATCTGCCGGATTTAGGCCTGAACCAGGCCGCCGCGTTTTCGGATATCAACCGGGTGATGCTGAGTAAATACGGCATTTATCCCTATGAAAACGAAGACCGCGTTGATGCAGTGCGTTTAGACGCCACCTGGCGGCTGGATAACCCGGTGATTGCGTCACTGGAAGCCGGGGTACGCTACTCCGACCGTGAATACAGCAACGACCGTTCTGTGTATGAATACGGTAATGACGGTGCTTTTTCCACTACACAAAAACCGTTGAAACTGACCGCCGACATGGTGCAGGTGGTGAATTTTAAAGGTGATTTCAGTTACTTCCCGAGCTACCTGGCGATAGATCAGCAAAAAGCGCTGGCGGCCTGGTTCCCGAATGGTATTCCGCAACCAGTGAAAACCTGGGGCACTGGCAACAGTGGTGTGCTGGCCAGTCAACGCGTCACCGGCGGGCCGGACACCGGTTGGACCATGCTGGAAAGCGGTGAAGTCTACGAAAAAGTATTTTCAGCTTATCTGATGGCCAATATCGATACCGACCTGTGGAGCATTCCGCTGTCCGGTAACTTTGGTGTGCGGATGGTAGAAACCGACCAGTCGGCCACTTCGCTGCAAAACGTCGGTGGCGACCCAAAACTCGGCGCACAAAACATTGTGGACGACGCAGGCCTGGTGAATAACCAGTATGCGCCGGCAATACTGGGTGAAACCTACCGCGATTATCTGCCGCAGCTGAACCTGAATTTCCGCGTCACCGACGATGACCAGCTGCGGTTTGCCGCTGCACGCGTAATGTCACGGCCGCCGATCAACCGGTTGGCTTCGAATACCAGCACCAACATCAATAACGACGGCATTCTGTCCGGTTCCAGCTCAAACAACCCGTATTTGCGGCCATTCTACGCTGATCAATACGACATCTCTTGGGAGCGCTATTTCAGCGAAACCGAAGGCGCTTTGGTTGCCGCGCTGTTTTACAAAGACATCAAATCCTTTATCAGCACTTTCACTATTGCCGAGTTTGATTTTAAAGGCGCCGGTTTTTTTGTGCCGGACGTGATTATCAACCCGGAGAGTGGCGTGCCGGTGCCGGTTAAAAACGGCAGCTACACCACGGCGGTGAATAACAGCAGAGGCGGTTATATCCGCGGTGCTGAGCTGGCGTACACCCAGGTGTTTAAATTCCTGCCGGGCATTTGGCAGGGTTTAGGCGTCAGCACCAGTTATTCCTTCACCGAAAGTGAAATCCAGCAGCAGACCAACCTCGGTGGTTCGACGGTCGACATCAGCCTGCCAGGCCTGTCGGAAAACGTCTTTACCGGCACTGTGTTCTGGGAATATGAAGGCTTTGAAGCGCGGGTCAGTGCCCGTTACCGCGACCCCTTTGTGTCGGAACAAGTGGCAGTAAACGAGCAAATCGTTAACTTCGACGGTGAAACCGTGGTCGACATGCAGACCTCGTATCAGGTCAACGACCAGTGGAGTGTGCTGTTTCAGGTCAACAACGTCACTGACGAGCCGACCAAAAGTTATTTCGGCGATGAAGCACAGACCGGCACTATTCAGTTCTTTGGCCGGCAGTATTTCCTGGGTGTGACTTACTCAATGTAAGGCGCTGCAGCTGCAATGGAGAATAAATTTATGTTGAATATCAAAACGATGCTGCAGACGCTGGCGACCGCCACTCTGCTGCTGACGCTGGCCGCCTGTGGTGGCACCGGCGGCGACTCGGTGTCACCGGGTAAAACCTTATTAACTTGTAATGTGCCGCAAGTACCGAACGAGGCCGGGACTGCCTGTGTCGCACCTAAACCGATTAAGTGCCCGGCGCCGACAGTGCCGGATGCGCGCAACGAAAGTTGTGTGATTGGGGTTGATCCAACTGCGCCGGCACCAACAGTGATGGCTGGCACTGGTCAGGCCGTGTTGTACTTCAAAAAAGCCGATGGCAATTATGACGGCTACCGGCTGCATACCTGGAACAACGAAAGCTGTAATGCCTATCAGGACAGTTCTCTGGCAGCAAGCTGGGACAATGGTCTGCAGCACACTGGTATCGATCCAAACTACGGCGCTTATTGGTTGCTGAACCTCAAAGCAGGTGTCGGCACAAAAGCGACCGATTGCGGCAATTTCATTATCCACATCGGCACCGACGATGCCGGCAAAGAGCTGGGCGGCAGTGATATGCAACTGCCACTGGGCCCGAAAGACGTGGTGAAGTTCTCGCGGATGGGTTGGACTTTCTCTGGTGTGCCTTCAGTCTTTGCTTACCCTGTGGTGTCACTCGGCGTGCAAATCAGTGACAGCGCCGCGCATTGGCTGGATCGCAATACACTGGTGTGGAATGCGCCGGCTGGTGGTGTTGCCAAGTGGAAATTACATCACTCTGCCGCTGCTGATTTAGCGATTGATTCTGATACGCTGACCATCAACGGCGATGCCGTCGAAGCCACACCAACCAGCTTAACTGACGCACAAAAAGCCCGGGTTCCTCACTTAGCCAACTGGCCGGCCTACAAGCTGAACCTGACTGCTGATCAAGCCAAAACCATGGCGAAAAACCAGCTGGTACTGGCGTCTTATGATTCCGCTAACAAGTTGATGGCCGCTTCGCATGTACAAGCTGGCAAAGTGTTGGATGATTTGTACACTGCAGGCGCCAACGATGCCAACGAGGCCACTTTAGGCCTGGTGTATGACGGCAGCAATATCAAAACCTCGGTGTGGGCACCGACTGCGCGCAGCGTGAAATTAAAAGTGTTTAACGCTGCAAAAGCGGTGACAGCCACCCATGCGATGACGCTGGATGCCAACACCGGGATCTGGAGTTACAGCGCTGCCAAAGCCACGCTGGATCGCCAGTTCTACCGCTTTGAAGTACAGGTCTATCACCCGCTGACGAAGAAGGTTGAAACCATCGAAGCCACAGATCCGTATTCACTGAATACCGCCACCAATGGCCGCTACAGCCAGTTCGTTAGTTTGGCCGATACCGACACCAAACCAGCGAACTGGGACAGCCATGAAGTGCCGGTAGTCGCCAATCCGGAAGACATCGTGATTTACGAAGGTCATATCCGTGATTTCTCGGTGCGTGACACCACAGTAACAGCCGCCAACCGTGGCAAATATCTGGCCTTTACTGAAATGGATTCGCAGCCGGTTAAGCACTTAAAAGCCCTGGCGGATGCCGGTTTAACGCACTTCCATTTACTGCCGGCGACCGACATGGCCACCGTCAACGAAGATGCCACTAAACGGGTGGATTTAACCAACACAGTGGCGGACCTTTGTAAGGTCAACGCTAAAGCTTCTGTTTGTAACCAAAGCGCGTCCGCTAAGCTCGAAGATGTGATGAAAGGCTTCCAGAACTCTGGCGAAAATGCGCAAACGCTGGCTGGTGAAATGCGCGGTACTGACAGCTTCAACTGGGGTTACGACCCGCAGCACTTTAATGTGCCGGAAGGCTCTTATGCTTCAACGCCGGAAGGTATAGCCCGTATCAAAGAAATGCGCGCGATGAACCAGGCGCTGCATAACATCGGTTTACGGGTAGTGCTGGACGTGGTGTACAACCATACCTCTTCATCCGGCCTGTTTGATAACTCAGTGTTCGACAAAATCGTGCCGGGTTATTACCACCGCTATAACCCAACCACCGGCAATATCGAGCGCTCAACCTGCTGTGAAAACACCGCGACTGAACATGCGATGTTTGACAAGTTTGTCGCTGATTCGCTGGTGATTTTGGCGAAAGAATACAAGTTCGACGGCTTCCGTTTTGACATTATGGGCCATCATCCAAAAGCCTCTATTTTGGCGGCGCGTGACGCGGTGCGTAAAGTCGATGCCGACACTTACTTCTACGGCGAAGGCTGGAACTTTGGTGAAGTGTCCAACGACGCCCGTTTTGTTCAGGCACGGCAGGCCAATATGGCCGGTACTGAAGTGGGTACCTTTAACGACCGTGAGCGTGATGCGGTACGTAACGTGGCCCTGTTTAGCGGCGACAGTGATGTCGGTAAGCTCAAAGATCAAAACCTGATTGAAATTGGTCTGGCTGGTACCTTAAAAGACTTTGTATTTAAAGATTATCAGGGCAATACCGGCAAAGCGTCCGGTGTGAACTGGAATGGTCAGGCGGCTGGTTATGCCACAGATCCGGCGGATATCATCAACTATGTGTCGAAACACGATAACGAATCGCTGTGGGACAAACTGCAGTTTGGCTTAAAAGCCTCAGTCAGCATCGACGACCGCGTGCGTATTCATAACATCGCGCTGGGTATTCCGCTGTTGTCACAAGGTATCCCGTTCCTGCAGATGGGCGATGATTTACTGCGCTCTAAATCGATGGACCGTAACAGCTATGACGCCGGCGACTGGTTCAACTTTGTTGATTTCAGCAAACAAAGCAACAACTGGAACGTAGGTTTGCCACTGGCACAGGATAACCAAAGTGCCTGGGACAGCATCAAAACCATCGCCAATAACCCCAATACCACGGCCTATCCGGAGCATATCGAGCTGGCGGGCGCTGTATTCCAGGACTTCCTGAAAATCAGAAGCTCCAGCAAGCTGTTCCGCTTAACTTCAGGCAAAGACGTGATGGACCGCGTTGGCTTCCACAATATCGGTAAAAACCTGACCCAGGGCCTGATTGTGATGAGCATCGACGACGGTCTGGGTCTGACTGATTTAGACCCGGCCTTTGATGCTGTAGTCGTGGTAATTAACGGCACCAGCAGCGAGAAAACACATAAAGTGCCGACGGCACAAGGCTTTAGCCTGCATGAAGTGCAGCAGGGTTCTGCCGATAGCCGCGTCAGTGCAGCGCGTTTTATTGCACAGGGCGCTGATGGCAGCTTTGTCGTGCCGGCTTATACCATGGCGGTGTTTGTGAAAAATCAAATGGGTGCTCAGGGTACAGGCCTCAAAGCCGATGCGACTATGGGCGCGCCGGATATCGCGCCATATGGCCTGACCAAAGTCTTTGTGCGTGGTGGCATGAACGGCTGGGGTGAAGTAGACGCCTTTGAATATGTCGGCGCTGGTTTGTATCAGGCGAAAGTGAACATTGGTAGCAGCGGCAGTCAGGAGTTCAAAATTGCTTCTGCTGACTGGTCAACAGTGGACTTCGGTGCCAAGAGCGGCGAGCAGGACGTGCAGTTTGGCGTCGCGCAAACACTGCAGCGTCAGGGTGCCAACATGAAAGCCAACTTCAGTGCCGGCACTTATGTGTTTACGCTAAATGCGGCGGTGCCAGCGTCACCGGTACTGACAGTGACTGAGTTTGTGCCATACGGCGCCACCAAAGTGTTCCTGCGCGGCAGCATGAACGGCTGGGGTGAAGCCAGTCAGTTCGTCTACACCGGTGGTTTGTATCAGTTCAGCATCCCGCTGACTGCCGGCGACTATGAGTTTAAGTTTGCCTCAGCTGACTGGTCGACTGTGAACTACGGTGCCGGCAGTGATGGCCAGGCCGTGACTGTGGGTCAGAATAAAACCCTGGCGCAAAGCAACGACAACCTGAAAATCAATATCGCGGAAGGTGGTACTTATCTTTTCACAGTCAATGCTGCCACACCAACAGCACCGGTGCTGAAGGTGATCAAGCAATAACTGCGGTGATTTAAAGCTGCTTGGCAGCCAGAAGAATCCAACGCCGGCTTTTGCCGGCGTTGTTGTTTTGCTGGCTCTTAAATTCGGTGGATGTGTTTATTTATTAAGCGTATTGCTGTCCATAATATTTACATATGTAAAATTAAAAAATATAACCAATTGTTTTTCAATGTATTTATTGATGGTGTGGATATTGCATTTTTGTTTCTTTACGGCGTGCGGGTACTGAGCCTCACGCAAAAATTCCTTCATTCTGCACCGAGGATCTGCATGACATTCCGTTCTGTTTCCCCTTTGTTACGCATCAGTATTTTATGTGGTGGTTTGCTGGCTGGTTGGTCAGCTCAGGCCACAGTGGTCAGCCCTTCAGGACTGGGTTTTCTGGACCTAGGAAAAACGACCGTCGATCAGACCACAGGCCTGGAATGGCTGGACCTGACCGAAACCCGTGGTCGTTCTTTACAGGACGTCATGACAGATTTAACAGACGCAGGTGGCCAGTTTAAAACACAGGACCGCTGGCGGGTGGCGACCAAACTGGATTTCCGTAGCCTGATGTCGAATTGGTTTGGCCTGAATTATCAGGGATATCATTATGATACCAAGGTCAGTACGGCACCTCTGATTCGATTATTGGGGGATGTCGCTGATGCGGAGCTGGATGCTGAGAATTTCTGGGCGGATTTCGCCGATGGTTCTGCAGGATTTGCCAGCGGAATATTGGCTGATGAGTTTAATTTCTGGGGTGTATCGACTCATCGTTCCCTTGCCATTGTTGTTGATTACCACGTTGTCTATCGGAAAAGCCGTAAATTTGTTGAAGACTACGTTGATTACATCGATGACTATGGCTGGGGTGACCTGAACATCGCTAATGACCGGGCCGGTGTGTATTTATATCGTGAGTACCAGCCGGAACCAAATACTGTCGCTGCTCCTGCGACCTGGTTACTCGGAGTCTTCGGTTTAAGTCTGCTTGGCTGGTATCGCCGGGCGCGGTGCTAATCCAACAGCTTGCGGGTTTTTCTGGCATGGAATGGCTGTAAATCCATGCACCTGTTCAGCCCGCTGTTCCCACCAGTCGTCCCAGCTGTGACAGACATGCCTACCGCAATGTTATGCTGTTTTAGCATCGCTATTGAGGTATCTATATGAAAAACAGTTGCATTTTTTTGCTCGCTTGGACGGTACTGATGATGGCCGCGCATGCGGCTGAGCCGCAAACGCAGCAGCTGGAAACTGCAGTCAGCCGGATGTGGCGGGCGATGTCGCATGCACCCGGTGTGGCCGCTGATATTGCGGCGTTGCAGCCGTTATTGCACCCGGACGCTGTGGTGGCAGGTGCCAGGCCCGGCGGGGCGCTCAGTCAGCAAAGTGGCGCTGCTTTTTTGCAAAGCCTCAGCCAGGTCAGGCCAAAAGGCTTTTACGAATGTGAAATTGGCCGCGAAGTACGGATTTATGGTCAGTTTGCCACAGTGCTGAGCTTGGTGGAATCGCGGCCAGATCCTGCGCAACAACAGGCCGATTTCACTGGTATCAACAGCTTACAGTGGTATTTTGACGGCAAGCAATGGCAGCTCATAGCGCTGTATTATTATCTGGAACAAAAGCCCGGTGACCTGCAACACTGGCCTTTAGCAGCTGAGGCGCGCCGCGCTCCGGACGGTACTTGTTTGTAATTCGACTGCTTGACTGTGATCATGCAGATGGCTTGATTAATCCGGCAAAGCGCTTCAGGATAAAACCATCCTGAAGTTGCGGCTGTTCAAGTCGCGGTTGTATAAACAGAGTATTCCGATGATTCTTGCCCAAGCCCGCCAACTGCTTGCAGAAGTGTTGCATCCATTAAGTTACGAGCAATTTTTCCAGGAAGTGGTCAGCCGCCGGCCATTGTTACTGACGGCGGATACGGCGCTGCCAGCGCGGCAATTGCTGGGCGACGATCCGAAGTCTTTATTACTCAGTCACTTCGCTGAATACGCCGCCACGCTGACCTGCCATATCCGTCAGGCGCAGGTGCCGGCACCGAAACCGCGCGCTGTGCCCGACGCCGCTGCCTTTGCAGCTTTACTCAGCGAATATCATCGCAATGACTACACAGTGCGTTTTCCCGATGTCACCAACGCCACGCCGCAGCTGGCACAGTTAAACCGGGCCCTGACGCTGCTGTTTGGCAATCCGGCCAGCACAGTTCTGTTCTGGAGCCTGACCGGTGCTGAAGCGCCGGTGCATGACGATGAAGTCGACGTCATTGCCATTCAGCTGGTGGGTACCAAACGCTGGTTTATCTCCGACGAGCCGCCCAAACTGCCGAATAAATGGAAAGCCTTAGGCGCCAGTGTGCCGCCGCTCGGTGCGCACCGCGTTTATGATGTCAAACCCGGCGATTTATTGTATTTACCGCGCGGCACAACCCATACAGTGCAATCGACTGGTGAGTCGCTGCATATTTCGATTGGTTTTGTGCCTGTGACCATTCGCGAAGCCATCAGCAGCGCGCTGGATTATATGGCCGATTTTGAAAAGCCACTGCGGGCGAATCTGACCGGCCGCGCCGATGCGCTGTCACACGGCCAAATGCTGGATGTCGCCGGCGCCCAAATGCGCGCAGGCCTGGAGCGGCTGCTGCAGCTGTGTCAGCAACCTGGTTTTGTTGAAGCGGCGCTGGCCCACCGTCAGGCCCGCATGTTGCTGGAATTACCCAAGTTGGCAAAACCCACCACAGCCATAGCGCCGCTGCAGCGCGATACGCGGGTGAAACAGGCGCCACTGGCGATAGGGCAGAGCAATGTACTGCCGCATATTCTTGATTTCCGTTTCCCCGGTGACCAGCTGCTGGTGCATCCGGCGGTCGCCGACAGCATGGAATTTATCCGCCAGACGCCCGAGTTTGCCATCAAAGACATCCCGGGCCCTATTGGCGATGACGTCCGGCTGGTCCTGGTAGAAAAACTACTGCATAGCGGGTTTTTGCAGCTGGTCTGACGGCTGAACCGATAGCTGAACTGGGTTAGGCGCCATCGCTTGCTGGCGCTGCTCAAGCAGGCTCAATATTGCATCCACCACTACGTCGGGCATTTGTTCCTGCACCCGATGATTTGCTACCAGATAGTGGACTTCAGCCTGCGGATAGATAGTGTTCATGCGCTGTTCTGCAGCGGTCGGATCCAGTGCCCAGACGCCAAAATCTTCGGCATAAATCACGCCATTAAACAGATTCTTCACTAAGCCTGCTGATTTTGGCTGCGGCGTTGCGGTTTGTGTCACCAGCCGGATCATCGGTTTGCGAAAGGGCTGTGGGTCTTTCAGCAGATATTGGCCCATGCTGTTGATATTGGCGATTTCCTGGCGGGTCTCTTGTGGCGCGAACAGCCATAAACCCGTTCGGGTGTACCAGGGAAATTCAGTGACAGGCTTGACCAGGCCAAGTGGCAGCGCGTCGACTAATAACAATGCGTCCACCTGCTGTGGATAGCGTTTGGTAAACACCTGCGCATACTGGCCACCAAGGGAATGGCCAATCAGCACATAAGGCGGCGCCAGTTTTTGTTGCTGCAGCAGCTGCTGTAATCTGGCAGCAGACAACTCCGGACTGAGCTGGTCTTGTGCTGATTCGCTGTGTCCGACGCCGGGGCGATTGTAGAACAGCAAATCACAACAGTGGTTTAAGCCTTGCGCCACAGCTTCCCAGGTACTGAGATCCAGCATCAGGCCATTTTCAAACACCAGCGTGGCGCGGGGTTTGGTGACGCGAAGCGCTGCATATTCGATTTTTTCACCGGCGAGGTCGGTGATTTTTGCCTGCAACAGCGGCGCTGCGGTGGCTTCGGTTGCCTGAATTTGCTGTTGTGCCGCAGTATCCACGGCACTGGAGCATGAGATGGATGTCATCCATAATACCATTCCACAGCACCAATTTTTGCCGGACACATTGAATCGATGCCGGCGAACTGCGTAGTTGCCTTCCGTGCTTAACCGCATAAAAAAATCCCGATTTTGCCAATAGAAACAGCGGTATCTGCCTGGCAAATGCCGCCTTGTTAAAACGCCCGGCAGCTCTGACAACGCTGTTTTATAAAAGTTTTTGCCGTGCAAAAAACTGCCAAATCAGCTCAGGCCCATTCGGCGCCATCGGTGAGGGGCCTAACAGCCGAGGCCGTTGCCAATAGGGTTGTGGCATGCCGTGGCCGCCGTCGACGATAGTGACCAGTTCGACTTCAAAGCGGCCCGCATCGCGCCATTGCTGTCGTTGTACGTGCTGCACGCCAGCCAGCGGTGCTTCACGTTTTGCTGTTGCTGGCAGCTTATTCTGGCTGGCGAAAAACTCAGCAGACTCGACCGAAGATTTGACCTGGCCGTTTTGGAAAAACAGCCCCCACAACGACACTTCGCCGCCGTCATAAGGCACTATGGTGTCGGCGCTGCCGTTCATCAGCAGCACTGAGGCGCCTTGGGCCACCGGCTTGCATTTAAAATTGCCGGGTGCCGGCACATTGGCCGACACTGCGGCCACAGCACGAAAACGCTGCGGCGATTCCAGCGCTAAGCGCAACGACATAAAACCACCTGCCGATACGCCGGTGGCAAATACCCGGCGTGGGTCAAAACCATGCGTGGCGATAAGCGTGTCGACTAAGGTATTCAGATACTGCACGTCATCGAGTTCACGGCCATTGACCAGAAAATCACCGGTTTTGCTGCAGTCGTTCCAGTCAAAGGATTTGCCACTGGGGTAAACCACACCGAAGCCATGCTGGTCGGCGAGGCGTTCAAAGCCATAACCGGTTTCAGTGCGGATTTGCGCGCCATTTTGGCCAGAACCATGTAACACCATCACCAAAGGCGCGCCTTTGGTGAAGCCCTTCGGCAGATATAAACGGTAGGTATAAGTTTCGCCGTTCAGTTCCAGCGTGGCTTTGGTGAGCGTCCCGCTCAGCGCCGGCATGGCAGGCTCTGGTGTGTAAATCAGGTAACCGAATAATCCGGCAGCGCTTGCCAGCAAGATGATGAGGCCAGTCAGGATAAAGCGCAGGATTTGTTTCATGGGTCAGCTTGCTCTTTGTTGTGCTCGAAAGGGCTGTTTGTTATTACGGATTGCGCCACGGCGTACCTGGCTGTTTCACATAATTCTGCCAGAGATAAGACCAGGGCAGCACCAGATACACCAGCACCACCATACCAATCGCAATCACATTCGGCATCAGTTTGTCGTCGAAAGTACCATTGAGGTAAAGAGGCAACGGCACAGTGACTAACCAAATGGTTTTCCAAATCAGTTCCCACAGCAGGACAGGCAACATCTGCAATGGATAGCGAATGCCTAAAGCACACAGCAACCAGAACGCGCCCAGCATAGAGGTTTGCACCGTTTGGGCGCTGCTTAAGCTGGCGAAAGGTTTTTCTGCCGTGAAGACATCAGGCCAGACACTGACCCCAAGCCCGATAACCACCAGTAAATACATGGCCCGCAGCGCATAAATCCGAAATGTGGAAACTTCGTTCATATTGTGATTCCTCTTTGTGCATAAAACGCTATGTGCTTGAAACGCTGTTTACTTAAAACGCCTGTCAACGTCGGTTATTTCGTGCCGAAGCCCGTATTTTCAGTGTTAGTGTTTTTCAGTGTTTTTAATTGTGCTTGCACATCCATACGGGCTTTTTCTGACAATGCCGGCTTGAAGACCAAGGCTTGTTCAAATGCAGCCACTGCCTTTGTGCTGTCGCCAAGCGCCTGCCAGGTTTGGCCTAAGCGGTAATGCACCGCGGCTGTAGCTTGGATTTGCAAAGACTGTTCTAACGCCGGCAAAGCCTCTGGTGCTTTACCTTGCTCCAGTAAAGCCCGGCCAAGCCCGAGATAAGCCGGTGCAAAGTCCGGATGGCTTTTCGCCACGGCGCTAAAGACTGTTTCAGCGTCGCTAAACTGCTTTTCCCGGTTTAAGGTGAGGCCAATATCGACTAACAGGTCACGCTGCAGCTTGGCCAGCATCGGGCTGTTGTCGGTGTTCACCGCCAAAGCACCGCTACTGGCTTTGGCAAATTCTTCGTCATATAAATCGAATTTGGCCTGCAGCAGTTTTGCCGCTTCCGGATTGGTTTGTTGAGTGCTGCGAATCAACTTTTTCGCGCCCGACGTACTGCCGCCCATTAACCCCGGCACTTCCAGATAAAACCCCAGCAGGGAAACAGCAGCGTTATAGTTGGCCGGGTCTAACGTTATCGCCTGCTTAAAAGCATCGCGAATAGTGCCAAGCGAACCCACAGCCGCCATGATGTCGCCTTGTTCTGCTTTAGAACCCAGCACATTACCCAGCGACTCATGGCATTCAGAGTTCTGCGGATTGTGCGCAATACATTGCTCCGCCATTTGCGCGGCAGCGTCAAAACGGTTGCTGTCGCCCTGCTGCAGAATCAGATCAATACGAGCCAACAAAGCATCGGCGTTATTTGGCTCAACGGCCAGTTTGGCCGCAACCGCAGCTTCAACTTCGCTGTATTTTTTGGCGTCAATCAGCGCCGTGTATTGATGGGCGTTGGCAGCCGGCAGGCCAGACAAGATGGTCAGCAGCACGGCATAGGCCACAGCCTGACCAACACGGGATTTGCGGGAAGTAAATTTGCGCATAGTGGGATAGCTCCAGCTGAAGTTTTGTCATCTGTCCAAACAATCCAACAACTTAGGTTGTCTTTTGGCATGATTCCGAGAGCTGCAGTGTCGCCGGCCACTACATCAGCAGCAATCAGCAGGAGACGACCGACGGTTTGGCAGTCATCAACGACGAAAAATCGCGGCTGGGTGGCGGGG
>CAMLNG010000004.1 GCA_946481195.1 uncultured Chromatiaceae bacterium | reverse complement strand
AAATCAACACGAAAGTCGTGTGGGTATGCAGCGGGTTCTGCCAGTTCTTCAGCCACCAGTATCACCGATGAGGCGTTACAACCTTCAGCGTGGTGAGCCGCGAAAAATGCGGCTCTTTCATGATCTTTATAAACTGAAGCACGGACAAACCAGCTCTTGGCCTGACATTCAATACAGACCAGCTGCCCCCGGTAGAGGTCAGGCTCCGTTTGATAGCGGGCGACAGTACAGTCAGTGTTGTCAGCGGTAAATCTGGCTTTTTGCAATCCTTGCCTCGGCTCACATCAGCATATGCAACTTATCTTTAGCCAAATTTCCTGTTATTTGTCCAGTGTTATTGTTAAGTACTGTCGAAAGTGATGAAGACCAAGTAATTATACTAAATTCGGGAACATTCCATTACAGCTGCACTCAGCCTATTAATACACACAAAACACGAACCCAACACAGTGTGCTGACATCACACATTTGGCTGTGTTGGGGATGAAGTGATTTATCTCAATATACAATTTTTTCTTCCACCCCGGAATATTGCGAATGCAGTATAATACTACGCAGGCCACGCGATAAATTCTTGGTAGCGCAAAATTCTCAATTTGTATTGTTATTGCTTTTCAATTGGCGAATCCAAATTTTTATCCTGTGCAGCCAATTCTTTTTGCAATCGTTCACTATTCTTTTTTGCCGTTTCGCTACCATTATCTATAGCTTTTTGTAGATACTCATTTGCTGTTTTTAGGTCACCTTGATGTATTTTTAGCTGAGCGTAATTGTTAAATAACTTCGCTTTGGAAGATTTTCTGAGTTTCGCCGAGTTTTTAATTGCGTGATCAAAATTCTGTTCCGATTTTTCGTAATTTTGGTCTAGCAAATATGCCCATCCTATGGAGTTGTCTAACGTGGGGTCATTAATATTCTCAGCTTCCCGGATGCTTTTAGCCTTTTCAAAATGCCCGAACGCTTCGCTGAATTGCCCCAGGTCTGTATATGCAAGCGCTATATTATAGTGCGCTCTATAATAGTTCGGCTGTTGCAAAAGTAATGAATCAATCATTTGAATAGATTCTTGCAGATTTCCTTCACGACGTAACGCAACCGCTTCGTCTAATTGAGATACATGTTCTGCATTGATTGTTTTTTGAAATTTGTCTTCGTTATCCGCAAAAGCATTAAAATGCATTAGTATTATTGATAATGCGATTACTGCTTTAATTGTTTGGGTCATCATATCCAATTTCCCCATTAGATTGTAAAGATATTTGATTGTTTAGCTCTCTGTAAATTCTCTGGTTGTCGCTTAGTCTACTGAATAAATCATCCAGCTGGACATAAATCGTATCTTTTTCTGATATTTCAGCATTTGACTGTCCACTTTTTTCAATGGTTATTGGGCTGGTGCCAATAATTACTTGAGGTTTCAGATCATCTGGAATTTTTTTGTATGGTGATAATGTGATAGTTATTTTCTGTGTTGATTTGTCTTTTATTATTTCCAAAGCCCCTGCTGAAATTGCCGTTAACAGCGAAACTGAAAGGAAAACTACAATTACGGAGAATCGCCATTTTGAATCTCGTGCTTCGAGTTCGTCTTTGGGTGGTGCTTTTGAAATCTGCTGCTGAAGCAGTGTCGCACCTTGCCAAAGGCCAAAAATACCAATCCCGGCAAGTCCCGCCTGAGCAAGGCTGGTCAAAATATCTGCTGTCATTGCATGCTCCATATTGTCAATTATTCAATTCTGTTAAGTGTTTAAGACTCTAGTAGGTAATTCTATGTGTTCATTATTTACTGAATATTTTTAAGCTAAATCATTATCCTGCACATCAATCCACAACTCCCCTTCAGCAGCAGCTTCCCACACCATGTCGTATAACAACTGGTAAGCGATTCGGCTTTGGGTGATCGACATATCGCCTGCGGTGGTGACAGCCTGCATCCCGACCAGTAAACAGCCGTCGGTTTCATGCTCCCGGTTGCCGGTATGGATCAGAATGTATTCAAAGCTAGGGACGTTCTGGATATGCAACATGCCGTGATGTTTGGCGCCATATCTGTTGACGTACTTCTGATGTGTGCTTCCTTCGGTGCGCAGTTTTACCGGATATTTGCCGGCCGGAATGCGGGTATCGCCGGGGACTTTAAAGGTGCGGTGTTCGTCTTCCAGACCAAAGCAAACAAAACGGCCATCGACGGACACGCGGCTGATAGTGGATTCGGAATCTGAGGTAAAACGATCTACAACAATATTCATGTCTGTCTCCTGTTTGTGGTTCAAACATGCACAACATCAAACTACTGTGCCATCCTAGCTTTTAGAATCATGAAAGTTGTCAGTCAGATGACTGAATTCCGCTGCAAGTAAATGACCAAGATTCTTATGCAGATTTTCTTTAGTCGAAGTCGCTTTCAGGCGGGCGCCTGGTACTACCCAACTGCATGAAGCCTATGCACAACAACTATTTATGTTGCAGATGATGGCAAAATCAATCACCTGCGCAAGAGCCTCAATCTTTGCCCTTAAACTTCTGTTTCACTTCCGCGAGTTTTGATGCCTTATCAGTAAACAGTTTTTGCAGATCTATACTCAGAAACACACCGGTGTCGTCGCCGTGCCGAGTGACGCCAAGAGAATAGACATGGTCGTAGTGAAACATCAGGCCGTGTCCGACGTCCTTGGTCCCGGCACGGTCTGCATAGGTACTGATGATGGAAATACCCAATGGAGTTTCCATCTGAGAGTCTTCGCCATCAGACCAAGACCACCAGTTGCCGCCAATCCATTCCATTGCTAAGCCGGCTTTAAATTTACTGCCGTCTGCAGCATTGTTAACACTTTCCATAACTACCGATGGATGCAAAAAGATAATTTGATAATCTGGCGCACCGACAAAACCCTGTTTGCTTTCTTTCCGGTCGAACCACTTGGAATTAATGAACAGTTCAATCGGTGTCTGTGAACGGGCTTCTGTTGCGTATCTGCGCCATTGGTTGTCAAAACGTGTCAGATTGCTGTGGAAGTTATTCAGGTTTTGACCGTGTAGCATGATTTTAAAGCGATCAGTCAGTTTCAGATAACGCAGCGTTTGTTGTGAAATGTTGATTGCATCGCTGCAGCTTGGCTTCTCTGTACTGCTGGGTTTGCAGGCTTTATCGAGCAAATCGTCGTGCAGCGACATTTGAGTGCCGACTTGGCCGTCAGCTGGGTCATAGGTCCACTCGCCTTGCGAAATCATATTTGGTGGTGAGTCATCGTTGAGATGTTGCACTGCACGCGCAAGCTCGGATTTAATCAGCGTAAATGGGTTAGGTCTTACCTTTGCCTTTTCTGCAACTATTTCATCAACAGACAATTGCTGCTCCAGCATTATTGCGGCAGCTTTAAACCGGTTCACCCGCTCAGGCAGTTTTAACTCCTGTTCATCGGGATTCTTCGGCAGTTTGGTCATAATTTCTTTTGCCAGCTCATGGCTATCGTTATCTCCGCCATAGCAACCTTCGCGATACTGCAACCCTATCTGAGATAAGATTTTCTTCGGGGGTATGTTTTGCAGGTTGGGTTTAATAGGTTCGCAGGATGCCGCATGCAGGTGTTGCGGGAATAGTCCATATGTCAGTAACAGACAACCCGTCAGAATTAAATGGCGCATATCCGTGCTCCTCAGAAGTCCATAATGGCGTTGTACGCTTCGGCAGCATTCAGGAATGCATCCACGTCAACACCGACACTTTCTGCTAATTTGAGCAGTTCAGCTTTGATTGCGTCCAGTTTGACCGACGCAGCTCGGGATGCGAAGGCCTGTAACGCTGCATCTTCCTCACTATCAGTGATTACGTCTGGCATACCATACAATGCTCGAAACAGCGCGATGTGGACTTTAGGGTTCATTAGGTAGTGTTCTAGCGCATGGACGTTTTTATCTAATACTGCATTAATTTCTATTTGTTGATAACGAGCAGGCTTTTTGGCACTGGTACTGCCGTCTAACCAAGAACCGCCTGGAGCGAATGGCCTGGGTTTTGGAAAAGGGTCGTAAATATGTTTGACGTTGACGTAATACTGCAGGATGCCTGTTATTTTATTTAGTGCCGGGCGAACCAGAGAAAGATATACATCCGGAGTATCTTGTAGCAGGCGACTAACGTTGGCGACGAAAAAGCCACATTGCGGTGCAAAGGCTTCTGCACTAAGAACCTCGATTTCACTTTGTCCACCTGCAAACATGTAGTGCAATGTGTCATGTGCCACGCTGGTTCCCAATGAATGTGGGATCACACTCCATTGAACGTCCGTTCCATTGCCCATACCTGACTTTTTAAGTGCGTCCGATATTTGGCGAGCTACAGATATACGGACCGGCTGCCTGACTAGCGACAAATACCGATACATCACTACATCTAACAAGTGGGTAGTAAAAAAATTGTCCTTGCCTAATATGGCGCTGGCTTTTAGTACTTTATCGATGATTGCTGGCGGTGTACCTCCGCTTTGTTGCAGCAGTTTGACTATTTGACTGGTGTCCTCTTTCCAACGTTTCCGATAGTTTTCAAAGACGTTGTCATAGACAACCTCTACCCGCTGAAATTGAGTATCAAAGCGTGCTCCATGGGGCAAATTTGAAAATGCAGACGCTGACTCTTTAAGGATGTTCCAAGCTGGATCACTCCAGCCTTCTTTGTGGACGCCCATGCCATGGACGAATACGATTAGATGTTTACTCATTGCAGTCTCTCAAATTTTAAAGTTGAGGATGACCAGCAGGGCAGCAAATACGGCAAGAACTTCAGGGGGAAATGTGCTGAACTGGTCCTTGTTCTGACGGCTAAAACGCATACATGCAACCGCACCGGAATTGACTTTAGTGCAGCTGGAATGAATTACAAGGTGTGGCGATTTTAAATCCAATTCCCACAGTTAGTTATAGATTGATTGATTAATAAGATCAAATGCTTACAAACAGCAGGCTCATTTATCTGGTTGAATAGTGTTCTCTTACTTTGCCTCTTTGTTCTTCGCATGCCAGGCCTCAGTAATAATCGGCACTGCGGCTTTATCCATACAGGCTTTGACTTTGGCTTTATCGCTGCCGAATTGTTGTTCGCAGTCTTTGGCGACGTTGAATAATGCGGCGTAGGTTTTGGCGGAGTGGATGTCGCCGACTTCGGTCAGGCAGATGTTAAAAAAGTACTCGCGGGCGGCGACGGGTTTCAGGCCGTCGGTTTTGTATGCGAATTTCAGTAAGTGTTGCGGTACATCTTGTTGCCAGTAGCCGGCGGGGGCTTTGGGAACGCGCTTTTGCAGCTCGGTTTCAACGCCCTGACGCTGGAAGCCGTCAGCGCGTATGGTCAGCATTAATTCGACCAAATCTGCCTGTTGTCCACACTCGGTGCGGGCATCTGCAGCGCTGGCTGCGGTGGCAAATGGTAAGGCCAACAGGACCAACATTCCTTTGTATCTGTTCATTTTAATCATCCTGAATAGTTGTTCTGGCTCCCTGCTGCCGTGTAGGCAACAAGAGTTTGGATAATCTAACAACCGGCACTTCGGTTGTCGATTTGCGGCAAACCAAAGTCGCTGAATATCCCCCTTACCCCAACATCAGTTTCGCCACTGCCAAACCAGATAAATAAGCGCCGTGGGCGGTGCCGGCGTAGTCGGGGTGGGTGGCTTCGCCGGCGAAAAACACTTGCTGGCCAAGTGGTGCGGCGAGGTGTTGGCGCATTGCCGGGGTTGCGCCGACCGGCAGAAATGAATAGGAGCCGTAACTGAAGGGGTCTGAGGCCCAGCGGGTGATTTGATAACTTTGTGGCGCCGGGATTTGGTTGCCGAAGATAGTGCGAAGCGTGGCCATGGCGCTGTCGACGATTTGCGGGTCGGTCAGGGCTTCGATAGCTCTGCCTTGGTCGGCGGCGTTAAAGCCTAGTAATACCGGCTTGCCGGTTGTGCGCAGCAGGCTGACCCATTCGGTCCATTCGCCATGACGCGGGGATATGTATTCCAGCCAGTCGACGTCGTCCGGCCAGAAGGCGCGGTCAAAGCGCAGATAACATTTGTTCAGCACGCCCATGCCCAGGCTGCGGATGGCGGCGCTTTTAGCCGGCGGTAAGGGCGGATTAAATAGCAGTTGGTTGTGCTTCAGCACGCCAAGCGGCACTGTGACCAGCACCTGGTCGGCCTGCCAGCGTTGTTTTGACGTGGTCACTTGTACACCAGCTTCGCCCCAGTTTACGGCCTGCACCACTTCCGAGAGTTTGATTTGCAGGCCCGCCGCCAGATGATTGCTGATCAGCTGATAACCTTTGGCAAACAACACGTCTTCGCCGGCAAAGACTTTGTCGCTATCATGCCAGAATGCCGACAGCTGGTTGGCACTGCCGGCGAATTCCTGCTCCAGCGTGCCGGACAGAATAAAGTTAAGCCAGTCGCTCTCTTGCCGGCTCAGCGTCGCAGTGAAATTTGCCAGCGCCGCGCGCACTGAGCTGTCCTCGTCTTGCTGCTGCGCCTGTTGTAGCAGCTGTTCAACCTGTTGCTTCAGCGCGTCCAGCCGTTTTTCATCGGCAGCGCTGAGTGGCTGGCCATTGCCGTGATAAACCACGCTGCGCTCGTAGCTGGTTTCCAGCCGTGTGGCGTTGATCTCATCTGCCAGCGCGCTTAACGGATTGCCGTCGACGCCGTGGATCCAGCTGGCACCTAAATCGACCGGTAAATCCGGCCACTGTTGACTGGTCCAAAGCCGCCCGCCAATGCGGTCACGCCCTTCCAGAATGGTCACGTCATGGCCATGGCGGTTGAATTCACGGGCGGCGGCAAGGCCAGCCAAACCGGCGCCAATCACCAGAATCCGTTTTTGGGCTTTAGGTTTTAATGGCTGCGCAAGAACAGGCGCACCGGCTAATAACAACAGACTGAATAAACGTAAAAATTCGCGTTTTTGCATGCTGATACCTGCTGTTGATACCCGGTTATTGTTGCGGTCTTCGTTTCGAACATTTCTGCATTAACTGTAGTTGTCCGAAAACGAACTGGCAGCATCGCAGCTCCTACTTATACCGCGCAAATAGCCTGCGCCTTTACGCTGAGTTATGCTTTGCAGTATTCCCGTTTTAGCTTTATCGCCAATTCATAAGGACTTGTTATGTCGCTGGATCTCAGCCCGTTGCTGAAAGCCATCAATAGTTTGCAGCAAGGCTGGATACGATATCAGGGGCAAATCCACGACACATTATTGCGGGATGGTTTGATGCACCGGTTGGAAACGACCTATGAAATCAGCCACAAAATGCTCAAGCGTTTTCTGGAGCAAAAGGCAGCCAATCCTGAGCTTTTTGATGCGATGTCTTTTGCTGATTTGATTCACAGCGGCCATGAAAAAGGGCTGTTGCTGGGAGACTGGCCGGCGTGGCGTTTGTATCGTGATATGCGCAGCAAAACCAGCCATACCTATGATGAGGACGTGGCGTTGCAAGTTGTGGCGGGCATTCCGGCATTTTTGCATGAAGCGGAATACCTGGCGGTGCAGTTACAACAACGGGCGCAGCATGACTAAAGCGGTGATTAAGCCGGAACACGAGCCGGCAATGGCCCCATCCGCCATGCCGCCGGCTGGCTTGCAGCTCAGCGTCGGGCAGTGGCAACAGGTACATGGTATTTTGCAGCGCCTGCTGGCCGGGTATCAGGTGTGGGCTTTTGGCAGCAGGGCAGAAGGCCGCAGCAAAGCCTATTCCGATTTGGACTTGGCGATCGTAAGTACCGAGCCGTTGCCATTGGCTTTACTGGCAGAAGTCTCAGAGGCGTTTAGTGAATCTGATTTGCCCTGGAGAGTCGATTTGGTGGACTGGGCTACGACGTCGGAGGCGTTCCGGCAACGGATTTTGGCCTGCAAAGTAGAGTTGCAATAGTAACTGGCGTTGGGTTGAATCTGTAACGCTGGATGCAGAAAGCTGTTTGATTCAGTAGGAAAAAGCGCCGGTATCGCTTTTCATCGCTAGCCGGCGCTGTTGTTTACAACTAAGTTGGAGCTGTGCTTACGGTTGGACCTGCCGTAACTCCCGCCGCACCAGCTCCGCCCCAGCCTGCAACGCCTTGAGCTTGCCCCGGGCCACTTCGCGTGGCAGTGGTGCCATGCCGCAATTCGTACAAGGGTAGAGTTTGTCGGCGTCGACATACTGCAGGGCCTGGCGCAAAGTCGCCGCGACTTCTTCTGGCGTTTCAATGGCATGATTTGCCACATCAATAGCACCAACCATCACTTTTTTACCGCGCAAAAGCGCCAGCAATTCCAGCGGCACCCGTGAGTTATGGCATTCCAGCGAGACAATATCGATGCTTGATTGCTGCAGTTTCGGGAAAATCGCTTCGTATTGGCGCCACTCGCTGCCTAAAGTTTTTTTCCAGTCGGTGTTGGCTTTAATGCCGTAGCCGTAGCAGATATGCACGGCGGTCTGGCACGGCAGCCCTTCGATGGCGCGCTCCAGCGCGGCGATGCCCCAGTCATTCACTTCATCAAAAAACACGTTAAAAGCCGGTTCATCAAACTGGATGATATCGACGCCGGCGGCGGCCAGTTCATGTGCTTCTTCGTTAAGGATTTTGGCAAATTCAAACGCCAGTTCCTTGCGGCTTTGGTAATGCGCGTCGTACAAAGTGTCGATCATCGTCATCGGGCCCGGCAGTGCCCATTTAATTGGCTGTTTGGTTTGGCTGCGCAAAAACTTCGCGTCTTCGACAAATACTGGTTTGACCCTCGACACAGGGCCGATAACAGTCGGCACGCTGGCGTCGTAACGGTTGCGGATGCGCACGGTCTGGCGCTGTTCGAAATCCACTCCGGCTAAATGCTCAATAAAAGTGGTGACAAAATGCTGCCGGCTTTGTTCGCCGTCGCTGACGATATCAATGCCGGCTTGTTGTTGTTCCTGTAGCGCCAGACGCAGTGCGTCCTGTTTGCCGCTCTCAAGGGCTGCACCTTCGAGTTTCCATGGCGACCACAGGGTTTCAGGTTCGGCCAGCCAGCTTGGTTTTGGCAGGCTGCCGGCGGTAGAAGTCGGTAATAAAATGCTCATTTTAAATGCCTTTTAAAGTGAATACTGCTTAATACGCGAAGTTGGCGGCCCACTGCGCCAGCACTTGCTGATAAGGTTTTACAAAGTGTTCTTCGGCAAATTTGCCTTGTTTGACAGCCAGTTGGCTGCGCTCTTCGCGGTCATAGCGGATCCGGGTTAACGAATGCGCCTGGCTTTTCAGGTCTGGCTGATAACTTTGCCCGGCCACGGCGTGGGCGTTGTAAATCTCCGGCCGGTAAATTTTCTGGAAGGTTTCCATAGTGCTGATGGTGGCAATCAGTTCCAGATTGCTGTAGTCGTTCAGCAAATCACCGAAGAAATAAAACGCCAGCGGTGCGACGCTGTTGTGCGGCATAAAATACCGCACGCTGAGGCCCATCTTTTTGAAGTACTGCTCGGTCAGTGAGGTGTCATTTGGCAGATACTCCACCCCCAGCACCGGGTGCTGATTGGCGCTGCGCTGATAAATTTTGTTGTCCGACACGCTTAAACAAATCACCGGCAGCTTATGAAAGTGCTGGTGATACGCGCCGGAGCGGACAAACTGGCGGAACAAGCGGCCGTGCAGCTCGCCAAAATCAGCCGGAATGCTGAACTGTGGCTGGTTTTGGTTATGCGCCGGCAGCAATACGCTGAAGTCATAATCGCGCAGGTACGACGAGAAATTATTGCCAACCAGGCCTTTGATCCGCTCACCGCTTTGGTGGTCCAGAATGCTGGTTTGCAACACTTCAATCGACGGAAACGCGCTGGCGGCGCCAGCGATATGAATATCGACCGACACAATGTCCAGCTCGACGCTGTAGCGGTCACCGGCCGGATTGTCCCAATGTGCCAGTGAGTTAAAGCGGTGATTGATCATCGCGAGTGTATTGCGCAGGTTCTGCTGCCGCGCTTCACCCCGCGCCAGATTAGCGAAGTTGGTGGTCAGCCGCGTATGGTCGGCCGGCTGATAATGCTCGTCAAAACCAATGCGTTTAATTGAAAATGTGAATACGTGTTCCATGATGATCTGTCTCCCGCTGGCCTGCGCCAAAATCCGCTTCAAGTCTGTGCTGCAACCCGGACAGCCCATGTGCCCTGCACCAGCTGCAATGCTGGCTATGGATGTCTAGACGCCCGAATGCTGCTGTTGCTGCATTTATACGCCGGCACTGGCATGAAGAAAAATGAATAATCGGGAATTCAACTTGAGGAAAACTCAAGGAGCGGTGCTGTGCTACCCAGCGCCGGGCTTTGCTGAGGGCTGCAGTAAAACATCGGCGACCAGACACCGGCGTCTGTGCGCGCACCATACAGCGCATCCGGCAGCTATTCCGCTATATCCATATTGACTAATGCACGTGGCATCTATATAAATGCGAACGATTTTTATTAACGCTGAGAATTGTGATGAAACTGGCAAAACTGTTACTGGCGCTGACAAGCGCAGGCTTGTGTGGGCAATGGGCTGCTGCTGAGGTTTTAGCGACAGGTGATACGGCGGAGATTGAGCGCATTCAGGTGTCGTCCATTCGTGCCGCTTATCCGGTCAGCACTGTGCCAGCTACTATCACAGTGATTGAGCAGGAGCAGTTAAAAGCGCAACTGGCGGTGACACAGGACTTATCACAAATTCTCGGTAATTTAATCCCGGCCTTTTCACCGAGCCGGCAGAAACTGACCGCCAACGGCGAGACGCTGCGAGGCCGTGAGCCGTTGTATATGATTGACGGTGTACCGCAATCGACGCCGCTGCGGAACGGCTCGCGCGACGGCAATACCATTGATCCGGCGATGATTGAGCGCATCGAAATTATCCGCGGCGCCAACGCCATTCAGGGCATGGGCGCCAGTGGCGGCATTATTAATATCATCACTAAAACGCCGGGCGAACAAAGCCATCAGCTGAAACTGGCAGGTTCAGTGCCGACTACCGGCGGTTCTGATACCCAGAGTTATCGCGGCAGTTATTTGTTTTCCAAACAGTTTGATGCAGTGTCGCTGGTCAGCGGCGTGGCCTACAACAAAACCGGCCTGTATCTGGATGGCAACGGTCAACCGATTGGTGTCGACACCACCCAGGGCGATACCATGGATTCGGACAGTATCGACCTGTTTTTAAAGACAAAATGGCAATTCAGCGATGTGCAAAGCATTCAGCTGATGGTCAATCACTTTGATCTTGAAGGCAATAACGACTACAAACCGGTTGACGGCAAACCGGCCGACGGTATTCCTACTACCTCAGTGCCGGGCAAAACGCCGGGTTATGGCGCGCAGAATAAAGTGACCTCAGCGTCGCTGGATTATCAGCACCAGCAAGTGTGGGGCGGCAGCCTCAGCCTGCAGCTGTTTGCGCAGGATTTCAGTTCGATGTTTGGCGGCAGCACGGCAGCAACTTTCCAGGACCCGAAATACGGCGCCAATTTATTTGACCAGTCGCAAAACGTGTCAGAAAAAGTCGGTGCCCGTGCCACCTGGTTTGGTAGTGACTTGCTCGGCACCGACTTTGATTTAAGTACTGGTGTGGACTGGTTGCAGGACCTGACCTATCAGGAACTGGTGATGACCGGCCGCAACTGGGTGCCGGAAACTGAATTTACCAACTATGCACCTTTTGCCCAGCTGCGTTACGACGGCCTGGCCGGCTGGACTTTCAGCGCCGGTGCCCGTTATGAATACGGTCAGCTGCAGGTTGATGATTTCACCACGCTTTATTCCAGTAAAAGTTCGTTTGTCAAAGGCGGCGAGCCGAGCTTTAACGAGTTGCTGCATAACTTTGGTGTGGTGCATCAGCTGACGCCGGAACTGCGGCTGTACGCCAGCTACAACGAAGGTTTTGGTATGCCGGACGTTGGCCGCGTGCTGCGCGCCATTAACAAACCGAACCAATCGGTGGCGCAGTTCCTGAACCTGCAGCCGGTGGTGTCCGACAATGCTGAATTGGGCCTGGAATACAGTGCCGATGACTACCGCCTGCAACTGAGTTATTTCACTTCGGATTCCGATTTAGGCTCCCGCCTGCAAGCCGACAAAGACGGCATTTACAGCGTGATGCGGGAAAAAACCGAAATTGCCGGTTTTGAAGCGGACGGTGAGTGGAACTACAGCAGTGCTGGCAGCCTGGGTTTTAGTTATGCCAGAAGCCAGGGCCAATACGACAGCAACAATGACGGCCGCACCGACCGCGACTTGGGCGGCGTCAATATCGCGCCGGAGCGCGTCAACCTGTATTGGTTACAGGAATGGACCGACGGTATTTCCAGCCGCCTGCAGGTCAGCCGTTATTTTGATTTAAGTTTTAACGACGGCACATCCTTTGATGGCTATCAGACGCTGGATGGCTCGGTACGGTTTGACACGGGCGCAAACGGCGTCTGGACGCTGGGCATCGAGAACCTGCTCGACAAGCAATACATTACTTATTACGCCCAGACCACGCCGGCCAACAGCACTTATTTTGCCGGCCTCGGCCGCATGTTACAGCTGAGCTGGCAGTATGGTTTTTAAACCTGCGTTGTTTCCGTGGCGAAAAAGCGGCTGGTGCTGCCAGTGAACCTGCTGCGCAGCCGGTTCTGGCATCGCTTGCTCGGGCTTTGGCTTGGCGCACTGTTGCTGTTGGTCTGTCTGACCGGCAGCATTTTGCTGTTTAAAAATCCGCTGCTGCAATGGCTGTATCCGCAGCTGGAAATCAGTTTGGTGGACGACCCGCAGTTACAGGGCCGTACACTGAACCAGCTTGATCAAAGCCAGTATGGCTTTGCCCGGCTGCCGCACGCAGAGCGGCCCTGGCTGGAATTGTCCCGCCATGACGGCACGCTGGAATATTGGTCTGTGCCGGCCACGGCTGCCGAAACACCGCAACTGTTACTAAGCCGCGCGCCTTACAGTGATGTGCTGGACTGGTGTTATCAGCTGCATCTGTACCTGTTCGTCAAATCCTGGAAACATCAGCTGACCGGCATCGTCGGGCTTGGCGCTTTATTACTGCTTATCGCCGGGCTGAAAACCCAATGGCCGCGGCGCTGGCGCATGCTGAAACTCCCATTGCGGGCCCGTGCTTTACCTGATTGGCAACGCGACCGGCAATGGCATTATGTGATTGGGGTACTGAGCCTGCCGTTGTTACTGCTGGTGGTGATCACCGGCACTGCGATGGCTTATAACGCGCAAACCCAGCAGTTTTTCAGCTGGGTGCTGCAAGACCCGCCGCAGCCAAAAGCCGCACCGGAACCGCTGTTTGAGGCCACTGCATTGACCGCAGCCGATTGGGGACTGTGGCTCAGCAATGCCCGTCAGGCGTTGCCCGAAGCGCAGCTGCGGCTGGCCAGTTTTCGCAAATCTCCGGCAGATGCAGTGCAGTTTCGCGCTCAGCTGCCGGCGGAGTGGCATCCGAACGGTCGCTCTGTTGTCAGGCTGGCACCGGACGGCAGCCTGTTGTCGCTGCAGCGCGCCACAGATTTGGCGCCGGGGCGGCAGCTCAGCCAGCTGATTTATCCGCTGCATGTGGCGGCGGTCGGCGGCCCGCTGTATCTGTGGCTGCTGTTTGCTGCCGGCCTGTTGCCAGCGTTGCTGTGGTGGTTCGGCTGGCGCTGGCGTCAGGGCCGGTTGCAAAAAGAATCTGCTCCTGCCGCGCAGCGCTGAGTTCGCAGCTTCTTGCCATCAGTTAAAACGCATAACGCACTTTGGCCGTCCACAGGCTTTGGTTTGGCGCTTGCCATAAGTCGGCAACCGCTGGCAGCCAGGCTTCTGTTGGCTGTTGCCCTGGCGTGTACAAAGCGCCGCCGCGGTTGTAGACCAGATAGAGGTCGGAATAAGCACCGATTTTGTAGCGCAGTTTAAACTGCGCGGTCAGGCGCTGGTCGTTGAAGCTGCTGTCCGCTGCGTTGGGGTCGGCATACACCTGACGCTGGCGGATTTGCCAGATCTGCTGGCTGCGCGCTTCTAATAAGGCCCATTGCAGCTGCAGGCCAAATTCCAGCTGATCGGTCAAAAGACCTGCGATTTTAAAGTTACTGGCGAATAACTCACTGTCGTAACTGCTGAACTGATTCAGCCGGTTGCCAATAAGCCAGCCGTCGCCTTCGCGGTAAAAGTTATTAAAATTCAGCGTCCAGTTGGCGTGCGGTAACCAGGTCAGGTCCAGGCCAAACTGGCGCGCCAGGCCGTCAAAACCCTGTTCATCGAGCTGAATACTGGCGGCCCAGGTCAGCTCGCCGACATAAGGGCTGATATACATCAGACGCCGGCTCCAGGTCGCTGGCTGTGCAAATGCCTCGCTGTTATAACCGATATTGTCCTGCCAGCCGCCGGTCTGATAGACCAGCTGTAGTTCGGTCTGGGCGCCGGTGTTGTGGAGCAACGCCAGTAAATACAGCTGTTTGGCGGCGAGTTTTAAGCCGTTATCATCGGTTTGGTAGCTAAGCCGCAGTTTGTGTTTCAGTCGGCTCAGGCCGGCAAAATCCGGGCTGATGGCATAACTGCCAAGCAGCGCCTGCTCGCGCCAGTTATTGCGCTGCATATAGCCTAAGTCGTTGTTATCAAACGTATCGTCCAGCCGTTGCAGCTCAAAGCCGACATCAAACAGCGGCGTAAACTGATATTTGCCGCTGGCAAACAGCGCCATACCGTTTTCGGTGCTGGCCACGCCCTTGTCCACGCCCTGCTGCTCGCGGATCACGCTTTGCGCCAAAGCGCTTTGAAAGGACCAGCTGCTGCTCTGATACTGGCTGTCCCAGGTCAGGGTGTCGGCTTCACGCTGCAGGCCCGGCCGTTCGGTGCGGGTCGCCAGCAGGCCGCTTTGCCAGTGTTCGTTCCGCCAGGTGGTGCGGGCGGCGTAAAAGGCTTTGCCGGCGCCTGATGCCAGCGAGTCTTCCTGCACGGCAAAAGCGCCGACATTAATCGATTCGCCCTGATGGGTGGCCCGCACGGCCGCGTCAATCGGTGTGATAAAAGTGCTGCCATCGTCACTGCCGGCACCGATGCGACGAGTGTGGATCATCTGGCTGTCGTTCAGCGACAAGGTACTGAACAGGCTGAGATCCTGGGTGAAAAACGGCCTTTTGTCGGTATACAGCGTTTCGACGTTGCTGTAATTGAGCACCAGCTCGTCGCTGTCGACCTGACCAAAATCCGGATTCAGCGCCAGGCTGATTTGCTGGTGATGGGCCGGCTGGTATATCAAATCGAGGCCAGCTTCGGTGTTATGTTGTTGCTTCAGCGCATCATATTGCTGGGTCAGATAAGGCAGTACCTGCCAGTGCGCCTGCGCCGGTACTTCGGCCACCAGCTTTGGCATGCCCAGATAAAAGTCACTGTGCGCCAAACTTTGTGCCTGCGTGCCGTACACATGATTTTTCGCTAAATCATAAAGTTGCACCGACACGCCAATTTTCGACTGGCCGTCGGCCTGCACGCGGTGGCGAAACGACACTGAACTCCAGGGCAAAAAGAATTCGCTGGTCCAATAGTTATCGGTTTCCTGATGCGCGACCTGCCAGATGCCATCCCAGTCTTCGTCTGTGGTCAGTTGCGGCGTCATCGCCGAATCCTGAATACCACCGCCGAGCGTCATCGAAAACAAATAGGCGGCGCTGCCGTCGCCGGCGAAATCGACGATGATGTTGTTAAAGTCAGCCTGCATAAAAGCGTCCTGCAGGTTGTATTGTTTCTGCCGCGCGCCTTTGGCCTGAAAGTTGGTGATGCCGACATATATCCCCTCGGCGTTGCTGAAAATACGTGCCTGCGCTTTGTCCTGATGTGCACTGCGGCTGGCCGGCACGACCTGATAAAAGGTGTTGAACAGCTCGGCCTGTTGCCACTGCGGTTCGTCAAAACGGCCGTCGATAGTGATATCCGGCGTGGTATCCGGCGTGGTATCCGGCGCGCTATTCGAAGTAGTGGCGGCGCTGATGCCGGGCAGGCTCAGCAGGGTGGCTGTAACTAACCACAAAGGGTGGCGCTTGGTTTTTGGTAAAAGTGAGAACAGGTGCATAAGGGCTCAGCCAAAACAAAAAAACAGGCCGGCATTGCAGCAGGTTGGTGGGCTGATTTTTCTGAATTTTTCCTGAAGAATGCTGTGTAAAGTCTTTGTTGCATTGACTTTCAGCGGCGGCAGCCTGAGGATCAGACACATCGTCAGCCAGGTACCGCAGGTACTGCAAACAACCAGCAGAGTGTGATTTGTCAGCAGCATTTTTACCGCCAAATTCAGCGTCGGTCAGCACAGCGCCTGCGGTGAACTGGCGCTTTGGTGATTTTGAATTTCAGCCGGCGCAGGATATGTTGCTGTATATACCGGACGGCACGACGAGCAAACTGGAGCCGAAGGTCGCCGAGTTATTGCTGTTATTTCTGCAACAGCCGGGCGAAGTGCTGAGCCAGGACTTCTTGCAGCAACAGCTGTGGCCGCATTTAGTGGTCGAGCAAAACAGCCTGTATCAGTTGTTGACCAAACTCAGAAAACTGCTGGACGACGCCAGCCGCCAACCCCGTTACATTAAAACGATTCCGAAAAAAGGTTATTGTTTTATCGCCGCAGTGATGATGGCCGAACCGGCTGCGCCAGAAACGTCAGTCCTGACAATAGCGCCTATTTTCACCGCGCCCGCCACGCCACGCCGCTGGCAACTATCGGCCTGGCCACGCTGGCAGCTGTATGGCTCCGCTTTGGTATTGCTGGCGGCCATTGCCGGCTTTCGCGCTGTGGCGTCTTTTGGCACTGACAAGCCGGCCGCGCCGCCGCAATATGAAGTGCGGGATGTCAGTTATGCGCTGGGTACCGAATTTGATGTCGACGCACACCCGGTCGCCGACCTGCTGGCCTATATCAAAGATGTATACAGCCTTGAAATCACTGACAAAGCGGGCCAAGTGCTGTATCAGCAGCGTTTTGACGAACGCATCGTCAAACCGGCCTGGCACGACAGCCAGAAACTGCTGACGTTCTGGCATTTCCGCGAAGACAGCTGTGAATTACAAATCCGCTCGGCTACCGGCGCCGTCAGCCATATCGCTGACCCTGTTGCTTGTCTGCAGGCGCAAAAGCCGGTCTGGCAAAGCGCTGAGGAACTGGTGCTGGTGCTGCAGCAAAAACAACAGCAACAAAAGAAGTGGCTGGCATATCTGTACCGCACGGCGACCCGCGAATGGGTGCCGGTGCCGGTGCCATTGCAGCCCGGCCAGCAGCTGGTCAGTGCCGTCAAGGGCTGGCAGGGCGAAGTGTTTTATCTGCTCAAAGACGCCCAGCATCAGAGCCTGCTGATTGATATCAGCGGCCAGGTCAAACTGCGCTGGTCTTATCCGGTCTGGCTGATTGCCTTTGACCCGACGCAAGGCGTGATGGTCACCAACGACAATGCCAAACACACGTCTTTATTGGCCAAAGCGCCGGATGGCCGGCAATACACGGTGTTCAGTACCGCGCAGGGGCTCTTTACCAGCCTTGGCATCGACCAGCGCGGCCGGCTTTTTACCGGCCTCGAAGCCTGGCAGGTCGATATCCGCGATAAAGACAATTTGCCGGTGTTTTCCACCTCCAGTATCGATTATCTGCCGGTCAGCAACAGCCTTGGCGAAACGGCTTTTATGTCCAGACGCAGCGGCGTCTGTGAGGTCTATCTGCATAGCCAGGGCCGGGTGCAGCAGTTGTCGCAGTATCAGGGCTATGACTTTGTCAATTTTCTCGAATGGCGGCCGGACTTGTCGATGCTGCTGTCCAACCGCGATTTGGATCTTGTGTTGTACGACCGGCAAAATACACTGCTGCAATTTGCCAGTCAGGCACAGAGCACGCTGTTGAACCTCGGCTGGGTCGATAACGAGCGGTTATTTTCCTTTGATGGTCAAACGGTGCGGCTGTATAACCTGCAGGGCCGGCTGCTGCAGCAACAGGCGCTGGCCGCTGATAATGTCTATTTTGACAGCACGCAGCAGCGCTGGCTGGTGCACCGGGATCTGGCCTGGTATCAGACCGCCGGCGCCGTTATTGACAGTGGACAACTGCAGTTATTGCAGCAGTTGCAACCACAACAGTCGCATCAGATGCAGAATATCCGTATCCGCGGCAATCAGTTGTACTGGCAGTCGGACTGGTCAAAACACGACTATATCTGGCGGCTGGCGCTCGGTGATGCGCAAAGTGGCGCAAAGAGTGACGCACAACATGGCGGGCCGGACAACGCGGCGGAAGCGGTGCAGCTGGTGAAAAGCGGTAATCTGATTTGGCATTTTGACGTCACGCCTTATGGCGACCTGACCATAGCGCAAATGGACGCGATGCAGGGCGATATTAAAATGTTAAAACCTGTTGCGGCAACGCCGCAATAACCGGATGATTCAGTAACATTTTTTGTCCCGCACGGCACAGGACTGGCCATGTTGAACGACCATCTGTTGTTTTTTTTCTCCGCGCTCGGCGCTTTTAATGGTGTGACGCTGGCGCTTTATCTGTGGCTGACCGGCAAATCCGCTCTGGCGCAGCGCATCCTGGCGGTGCTGATCCTGATGGTCAGTGTGCGCACCGGTAAATCGGTGGCGTTTTATTTTCTGCCGGATACACCGGCACCGGTGATGCAGGCCGGTCTGACGGCTTGTTTGCTGATTGGGCCGGCGCTGTATTTTTATACCCGCGCCAGTCTGACAGCAACGCTGGGCCGCGCTGAAATCTGGCATGCCAGCGTGCTGGGACTGGTTGCACTGGCGCTGAATCTGCTGTGGCCTTATGCCGCCCATGCATCTGTCTGGCATGGGCCTATTGTCAGTACCGTGAACTGGCTGTGGCTGGTGTATCTGCTGATCAGCACGGCTCTCTTGCTGCAACAGCGCCGGTGTTTGCCATCTGGCAGTGCGCGCTGGTTGTTGTTTGCCGTGCACGGCGGTTTATGGCTGATTTGGCTGGCTTATTTCACTTCCGGTTTTACCTCTTATATCGTCGGCGCTTTGTCGTTTTCTTTTGTGCTGTATCTGTGTGTCGCCATCGGCTGGGCCTGGCGGCAAGGCGAAGCGCCGGTCGAGCCTTATCAGGACCGGCGTATTCCGGCCGCTGAAGCTGAGGCCGAGCTGCAGGCTCTGGCTGATTTGATGGCGCGGGAAAAACTTTATCTGGATCCTGGCCTGACGCTGGCGCGTTTAGCCCGCCGTTTTGGTTTGCCGCAGGCGCGGCTGTCGCAGTTGCTGAATGACAATAACGGCACGTCGTTTAAGCAGTACATTGCGCTGTTACGGGTCGGCGAAACCCAACGTTTGTTACTGGAGCAACCCGGCCAAACGCTGGAAGCCATTGCCGAAGCAGCCGGCTTTCAATCCCTTTCCACCTTCTACGCCGCGTTCAAAAAAGCCAATGCATGCACTCCGGCGGCGTTTCGCGAGCAACATCTGACTACGAAAACAGCTTTCAGTAGTGCGGAAACCGCTGACAAGACAGTGATTTAATACATTTTCGCCTAGGGTGAAGGCTCCTTTAACCGATGGAGCTTGAACCGATGATTTGGAGAAAATGTACACAACTACTGCAAGGACTGCTGATAGTGCTGCTTTGTTGCGGCCCGCTCAGTACCGCGCAGGCTACGACAACTATGACAGAACCGGCGCCCGCAGCGGTGCCGCCCCTGAATGGCCGGGTGTTGTTTGTGCTGTCCAGCCAGAAATTCCACGGCAATTCAACACTGCCTGCTGTGATCAGCTTTGGTGAAGTGGTGCATGCCTGGGATACCTTTCACAGCGCAGGTTTAGCCGTTGATTTTGTCTCACCGGCCGGCGGCGCAGTGCCGATTGACCCCAAAGCACTGGGGCCACGCCTGACAGAACGCCTGCAGGACCAGCGTATTATGGCGGGCCTGACGCAAACCCGGACGCCGGAGCAGATTGATGCCAGCCGTTATCGCGCTGTGTATTACGTTGGCGGCAGCAATGCGATGTATCAGGTGCCTGACCATGCTGGTTTGCAACGCATCACCCGGCAGATCTATGAACAACACAATGGCGTGGTCTCGGCGGTGTGCCACGGCACCGCCGGCATAGTCCGCATCAAGCTCAGCAATGGTCAGTATCTACTCGCCGGTAAAAAAGTCACCGGTTATCCGGAAGACTATGAAGACAAAACCGCTGCCTATTTCCCGCACTTGCCGTTTGCCATGCGCCAGACCATCGAAGCCCATGGTGGTTTGTTTAAAGCACCGGACCCGGAACAACCATATATCGAAGTCGATGGCCGTTTAGTCACAGGCCAGAACTATCCGTCGGCACCCTTGGTGGCGCGGGCTGTTGTACAGATCCTGCAACAGCAGCAAGCCACAGCTAAAAACTAAGCGTTGATTTTACTCATAAAAGGAAAAATACCTATGAACACATTCTCTACCCTTTGTGCCGCGACGCTGCTGAGCCTGAGTGTTGCCGCCAACGCCAACACGGCGCTGACCCAACACGTTGAATACGCCGCCATCGACCAACAGATGCAAACCATGATGCAGGCCTTTGAACAAGGCGATGCGGCCAAAGCGCACCGGGTGATCATGCCGGATACTGTGGTGGTCGGTTATTCGAAAAAACAACAAAAAGTGGTCAATGTCTCAGGCGCCGAGTGGTCCAAAGGCTTCCAGGTGTCGCCGGACGAAGCAGAGCGGCATCGCCAGTACCAAATTCTTGATATCACCGACACCGGCGCCGTGGTCAAAGTGATGCTGGATTACCCGCAGTGGCTGGGGGTGGACTATCTGGCGCTGACGAAAGTCGACGGTCAGTGGCGGGTGGTCAGTAAATCCTGGAGCGGCACGGTCAAGCCGGCGAAATAATCGATGAGAAATTCGCCGGCCCGGGCATTGGGCCGGCGTCAGGCGTTATTCAATCGCCAGCAGTTCAACATCAAAAATCAGCACTGAGCCTGGTGGGATTTTACCGGCGCTGCGGCTGCCGTAGCCGAGATTGGCCGGGATGAAAAAGCGGAATTTGTCGCCTTTTTTCATCAGCTGCACACCTTCGGTCCAGCCTTTAATCACCCGGTTCAGCGGAAAACTGATGGGTTCGCCGCGTTCGACTGAAGAATCAAATACAGTGCCGTCGGTCAGGGTACCGTGATAATGCACATTCACGGTGGAAACTTCCGTTGGATGTTTATCACCGCCGCCGCTGTTGAGCACTTCATATTGCAAACCGGAGGCGGTGGTTTTCACGCCGTCACGTTTGGCGTTATTGGCCAGAAACACTTCACCTTGTTCGATGTTCTGCGTGGCTATTTTCTGGTTATTGATGCTGCTGTAGAAATAATACAAAACCGCCGCAGCGACTATGACGATCAAAGCTATTTTCATGGTTATTCCTGTCTGTTTAACAGACGATTGATAATAAGTTCAACAAGTTGGCGCTATCATAGGGGCAAAAACGACGCCGGTCAAAGCGCTGTTTGCTGCCACTGATTTTTTGGCTGCTGGTTTTTCTTCAGCGCTGTTTTCGAAAGGTCATGCCGCTCAGCGTCAGTTGCTGCACCTCGCCTTGTCCGACGCCAAACTTGACCACTTCGCCGGAATTGGGCACCAGTTCCAGCCGCAGTTCGTCTTGAGTATCAAAACCAGTGGCGATGGCTTGCAGTGCGCCCCAGCGAAATACCAGCTGTTGTTGGGTGTTGAGGCTGACCGTCATTTCGCCCAGTTGCGGGTGCAGATAGCGGCCGGTGTACGCTTGAGCTGGCAGGCTGAGCAGCGTATTGCGCCCTGCTATTTTTTGCTGCTGTGCTTGTTTCATCTGCGGTAACTGCGCCAGTTTTTGCCCGAGTTTGGTAAAACCGGCCTGCACTCTGGCTTTGGTGCCGTTGTCGCCAAGCAGCAGGCCATAACAATAGTCGGCGATCAGGTTATTCAGGTCGCGGCTTAACATGTCTTCATTATGCAAAATCACCAGGCCGATCTGCTGCGCCGGCACAAACGACAAATGCGCGCTGTAACCCGGGAAGCCGCCGAAATGATGCAGCATGTTCTGGCCTTTATATGGCCCGGTATACCAGCCAAAGGCATAACCGCTGCGCTGAAAATCACCATAACTGCTGTCGGTTTTTACCTGGGTTTGTTGCGACTGGCTGATCACGCTGGCCGACAGCGGACTTTTCGCGCCTGGTAGCTGCGCTGCGACAAACCTGGCTAAATCACCAACTGAGGCGAACATACCGCCGGCGGCATGCATCGTTGCATCGGTTTTTTGTAAATAAAGCGGCTCAGCGCTTTTCATCAGCGAATAAGGCAACGCCAATGGCCACTGTGTCGCTTCGCTCTGGCGCGCGCTGCTGTGCGCCATGCCCAGCGGTTTAAAAATCAGCTGCTGTAATTGGTCCTGCCAGACGGTGCTGCTCTGCGCATCCAGCCACAGGCTGGCGATGTTGTAGCCGACATTGCTATAACGGAATTCACCGGTTTTGGCTTCCGGATCCGGCACCGACATGCTGGTGAGCGTGGTCAGCGTCTGCGGCGTATGCAAACCGCTGTAGGCGGTGGCCCAGACCAGCGGCTGATTATCGATGCCAGACTGATGGGTCAGCAGCTGGCGCAGCGTGATGCGGCTGGCCGCTATGTTGGGAAACTGCATTTGAGGCCACATCTGCTGCAGGCTTTGCTCGAGATTGACCTTGCCTTGTTGCGCCAGCAGTAAAAACGCCAGTGCGGTGAAGGGCTTGGTTGCGGACGCGATATAAAACGCCGTCTCGCTGTTGACCGGTAGCTGACGCTGAATATCTGCATAACCGCTGTGGTGCTGATAAATCACCTTGCCCTGATGCACCAGCGCGATGGCGCTGCCAAAAGGCAATCCCGCCTGTGTTTTCACCGCGGCGATAGCCTGGTCCAGTTCGGCAAAGTCTTGTGGCGTCAGCGATTGCGCTGTGGCGGGCACCAACAGGCTGGCACAAAGCAGACACAGGGCAGAAAGCGGTTTGAATGGGATCAGCAATGGTTTCATCTGGGTTCTCCCTGATCTGGCTTGGTGTCTTGCTGAGTATTTTGCCCGGCGTCGGCGCTATGGTCGTGCTGCTGCCGCGCCGCGTTATAACGTTGATTAAATTGGTGAAACACCTGATTTTCAGTACTAAAAGGGTGTAAATGTGCGGTGTCAGCGAGGATTTGCTGCGACAGCGCCAAATCGTTGTTGGCCAGGCTTTGTTTCAGTTCGGTCAGAATTAATTCGTAGGTCAGGCCACAGAACAGGCTCATATTCAGCAAAGCGCTTCGGCTTTTAAAGGCCTGGATCACCCGGCTGAGGTCAGCGCTCAGCAGGCCAATAACAAAATGATTGCCGTCGGCGACCAGCTTCAGACTGACATCCGCGGTTTTGCCGTATACCTCGCGGCCATTGGTGCGCAGCGTCAGCTGCACACCCGGCAGGTCGGCCGGTTCATAGATTTTTACCCGGACTTCGACACCACGCGCCGCAGCGGCGATCAGTTCTTCGGCCAGCAATGGCACGGCCGCCGGCTGCAAGTCGGCCAACAGCAAGCCTTGTGCTTCGCGGCAAAGCTGCCGGCAGTCATACAGCAATTGGTCCGGATTTTTCAGCTGATACACAGCTTCCTGTGTATCCGCGGCCGGCAGGTTTTCCAGCTCAGTCGCCAGCTCGCTCAGCGTCTGGCTGAACTTGCGTTGTTCGTGGTCCAGCAACTGGCGCCAGGGCACGGCCGCATAACGTTTTTGTTCCTGCTGCAGCTGCAACACCGCGCCTTTTTGATGCAAAGATTCCAGCGCTTTGTAGACATTCGCCACTACTTTGCCGACCTGCTTGGCCACGGCATATCCCGTCATCTCGCCGTGACGCAGCAATGCCAGATAAATATCGGTTTCAAGACTGGTAAAACCAAGCTGTTGTAAGCGGACTGTGCTCATGGTTGGCTCTGCGCTTTTTTAGTAGTATTTCAAACTACTACTAGCCGTGAGTTGACGCAAGTGGGCGATCTGTAAACAGATTTATCTGAAGCGCTGTATAGCAACTATTTGCAACAAAGCTGTTAACAATCATCACCGGTACCCTTGCCGACGCGCCGAATTTTCCGCAAGATGACCTATCTGCCTTTAAACTATTCCGATTGCCATGCCCAACCAATTACTCGATACCGCTTTTTTACAGGACGAATGCCTGAGCGCGCCGTTGCCACAAGACTGGCAGCATTTGCCGGAACAGGCGCTTGGCAAACGACGCTGGCTGTGGCTGGGGCTGACGCTGCTGCCGCTTGCGGTGTTGGTGCTGCTGATTGTGCTGAGTGACGGCGAGCTGGCGCTCTATGCCATGCTGGGTTTGGTGTTATTGGCTGGTTTTCTGCTGCAGCTATGGCTGCCGTTCCAGCTGACCCGCACCAGGTTTTTGCTGCGCCGGCAGGACTTTTTGCTCGAATCCGGTGTCTGGTGGCGTCAGGCGGTATTAATTCCGCTGACCAGGGTGCAGCATGTCACGGTCAGCCAGGGCCCGCTGCAAAAGCAGTTTGGCCTTGCCACACTCAAAGTCTTTACCGCCGGTGGATTGCATGCAGAAGCCGCACTCGCCGACATTGAATATGACGCGGCGCAGGCGCTGTGCCAGCAGCTTAGCCGGTTGATCCCGCAGGAGGACCATGCAGATGTTGCCTGAAACCGTGCGGGAACCCAGCCCCTGGCAACGTGTATCCGGCTGGGCGCTGCTGCCGTTGTTGGGCAAATCGGCCTGGGAGTTTTTCGGTTTCATCCTCGGCGGCGCCGTGTTGTCGTCGCGCGACAAATATGCCGTTTATATGCCGTATGTGCTGGCTGCTTTGGCTTTGCTGGTGTTGGGCCGGGCTTTTATCGGCTGGCGCTTTAGCCGGTTTCGCGTGACTGCGCAGGGCATTGAACTGGAAAAAGGCTTGCTACACAAAGAAAAGCTGTTGCTGCCGCAGGCGCGGGTGCAGGAGCTGCAGGTGAAGCAGCCATTTTATTTCCGGCCTTTGCGGCTTTTTGCCGCCAGTCTCGACAGCGCCGGCAGCAAAAAACAGGAATTTTCCCTGACTGGGTTGACTGAAGCGCAGCTGACCTTGCTGCAGGGCCAAAACGTCACGGCAACGCCGGCCGGCGGTTCGACGCCCTTTTACCGGATCTGGCTCGCCACTTTATACAATGCCTATTTATGGCTGCCGCTGGCGGCTGTGTTTGGGATGAGTCAGCAGTTTAAGGATGCGCTGTCTGTGCAGTGGTTGCTCGACACCAGCAAAACCCTGCTGCAACAATATGATATTCAGCACAATCTGCTGCTGCAGGTGTTCAGCGGCCTGATGTTACTGGCCCTGGTCGCGCTGCTGTTGGCCTTGATGACATTAATTTGGCTGTATCCGCAGCACTTGCAGCGTGACGCCCGCAAACTGCAGCTGACGCAGGGCTCGGTGCTGAAAAAATCGCTGCGTATTTCCGCCAAACGAGTCCAGCTGGTGCTGGTCAATCAGCCGTGGCTGGCACGGCTATTTGGCCACTATTCGCTGATTTTCCGTGGTTTTTCTAACGACAAACAACAAGGCAAGTTTGTGCTGCTGGGGCAAACCGCACCTGAGCTTAATACGCAGCTGCAGGCGCAGCAGTTGCTGCGATTACCCGAGCTGCAAGGCGCGGATTTGCAGAAGTTTGTGCCGGCGTATTTTCGCCGGCAGGCCTGCTGGTCCGGGTTTGGGGTGCTGCTGGTCATGGCACTGATTTGGCAATCCAATATCCCGCCGCTGTGGCTGAAAGCCGCGGTCTCAGTAGGCTTAAGTGGCTGGTGGTTGCTGGAAACCTGGCTGAATTATCGCTGGCATGGTTACCGGCTGCACGGCGATGTGCTCTATCTGTGGCAAGGCGGCCTGAGCCGGCGCTGGTATATGTTGCCGCTGAAACAAGTGCAGCAGGTGCGCTTACAACAAACACCGTTTTTCGAGCAACAGCAGATGGTGAATGTGCAGCTTCACACCGCCAACGGCAAACTGACGCTGGCGGCAGTGCCCAATGCAGCAGCACAACAACTGTATACCCAGATACTGGCGTTGCAGTACCCGATTTCCAACTGAACAGGAGAAAACGATGAAATTCATTGCCGCATCTTTGTTGATGCTGCTGAGTAGTTTTAGTCGTGCCGATTGTGTCGATGAAATCTTTGACTATGTAGATGCGAACAAACGGGTCTCTATGGGTTTTGCTGAAGGCTGTTATAAAGGCGAGCTGATCTTGTCTTACACCTTGCCACAGCAGCAAAAAACAACCGATGGTTCATTTGAGCACTTTGCCTCGGTGCCGTTTAAGCAGGAATGCCCGCAGCAAAAGTTAAATGGCGAATTTATTGAAGAATTCAGCTGTCGCAAGGATGGCGAGTCGCCGCTGGCCGGCGCGCATTACAAAATAAAACGTTATGCCGACCAGATCGAATGTGATGGCACAGTGGAACCTGTTGAGAAAGCGATTTACGTCTGCGTTGCTGGCTGCACGGACAAAACACCGAAGCAGCTGTTGCTGCCACATTCTGGTGGCAGTTGTTAGGGCAGCCAAATTTGGATGCATGTACTCGCCTAGAAGCCTCCGCTTTTATTAAAACTCCTGCACCGTCGGGCGCAGCACAATTTCGTTGATATCAACATTGTCCGGCTGCTGCCGTCTTTCAATTTGTATTCAACAGTGCCCAGTATGATGGGGGGCGAGACTACGATATCAAAATAAAATCATAAGATTGTAAGGAGATAATTTTGTGCCATCTGGTAGCGTTCTGAGCTCATTTTTTTCGCTAATCCAAAGGTGTCGAAATTTACATGTCTAAATTAATTAAACTGAAGGCTGTAGTATTTATTCTAGCATTACTGTCATTCTCAATATTTGCGGCAACTCCCAACGGCTACTTTCCTTTCTTTGAAAACTCTCAATACGAATTGGCATTAGATCACAATGGCAATGGCATCTTTCAGAGTAAAGCGAATTCTACTGCATTTATAAACCTTGCCATGCAAGGTAGCGTCATTGCCTTGTACTTTACTGACGGTAGTCATGTAATCGTTGATGCGGAAATGAAGACAATAACGACTGTAGATAAACCAGATCGAAACGGTGTGCGCAAGCGACTCACATATAGCGAGACTTCCTTTGGCCTCGCATGGCAAAATTGGCAAATCACTAATGTTAACAAAAGCTTATTAGAGGAGTTTGTCAGGTTCTCTCATCTAGTTGCAGGAAATAAAAACCTAATTCTTAACTCGACTTTTCCTAACAGTATGAATCAGGCAATTGATTTAAATCTAACTGAGTATTTGGCGAGAGAAACACTCTCTTCAAATACAACGGTTCCACAAGCCTGTAAGGAAAAACAAGACAAAGCCATAAATGGCTACTTAGGCAAAAAAAGCTACCTTGGCTGTGTAAGCAATGAGTTAATCGATACAGGTGTTTCTGGAATTATAATGATAGGTGCTTGCTATTGGACTGGTCCCGTCGGCTGCAATATAGCCAGAGCAGAATATGTAAATGAAGGACGTAAACTATTGAATCAGCATTTTGCGTGCGAAGCAGCGAAGACCTTGGCTGACCAGGAATTAATTCAATGCTTAGTCGATACAGATTCAAATGGAAATGGTGGGAACGGCGGTCGTGATATTGGCACAATTGCACCAAGAGTGAATGCACCAATACTGCACTGTGCGGAGTGGGTTTCTTTGAAAAATACGACTTTGGGCGACATTGATTTTTGTGAACGTTGG
>CAMLNG010000003.1 GCA_946481195.1 uncultured Chromatiaceae bacterium | reverse complement strand
GCCTTGCCGGCAGGTTTCAGTCAGCACAAATTCACCGACATCGTTGATGAGGCCACAGGCTTCCGCAACCGGAATAAAGCGCATCGGCGATATCATGCCCTGTTCGGGGTCAAACCAACGCACCAGTGCTTCAGCCCCAATGATCCGGCCGCTGAAAATATCAATTTGTGGCTGGTAATAGACCCGCAGATGATTGGCTTTTATCGCTTTACGTAATTGCGCTTCTATCGTCAGCCGATCGCGCGCTGCCTGAGTGTAAGCGTCTGAGTAAAAAGTAAAAGTATTGCGTCCAGCGGCCTTGGCTTTATATAAAGCCGCGTCAGCACCCTGCAGCAGCGCTGTGGTGTTGTCTCCGTGCTCAGGGAATAGGGCGATACCGATACTGGCACCGAGACTGACTTCCACATTGTCGCTGAGGATCCAGGGTTGCCCCATGTGTTGTAAAAGTTTATTGGCAACAATAGCCGCGTCACCGGTATCCGGCAGTGCTGTTAGTAATATGGCAAATTCGTCGCCACCCAGCCGCGCCAGCACATCAGTGTCCCGGACTTTTTGCTTCAGCCGGCTGGCAACCTGCAGCAATAATTCATCACCATATTGATGTCCATAGGAGTCATTCACATCTTTAAAGTGGTCCAGATCCAGCACCAGCACTGCAGTGTGCAGCTGGTCCCGCCGCGCGGTTTTGATGGCCTGATCGGCAATTTGCAAAAACAGTTGCCGGTTTGGCAGATGGGTCAGCTCGTCGTGCTCGCTGAGGAACATCATTTCCGCTTCTGTTGCGCGGATCTCGGATAAATCGGTAAATACAGCAGCATAGTGGCTGATTTGCCGGGCTTCGTTAAACACTGCACTGATGCTGAGCTGCACTGGCAGCACAGTGCCATTTTTGTGTTTATTGATGACCTCGCCCTGCCAGTAATTTTGTTCGGTCAGCTGTTGCCACATCTGCTGATAAAATTCATCACTGTGTTGGCCGGAGCGCAGCACGGACGGTGTTTGGCCCAGCAGTTCAGCTTCACTGTAGCCAAACAGACTCACTAAGGCCGGATTGACTGAAATAATGACTTTTTCAGTGTCGGTGATCAGAATGCCTTCGCGACTGCTGTTAAACACTGCATCTGCCAGGCGAAGATTGGCTTCCTGCTGTTTACGGACCGAAAGGTCGATGTCCATGCAGAAGATTTGTGACTGCCGCCCCGGTAGCTGCACCACGGCATGACCGGAGAACACATGCACAGGTTCACCGCCTTTGCGCTGCAGGATTAGTTCACCGGCTGGGATCGGTATGCCGCTGTCCGCCATGTGCTGCACAGCTGCCTGTACGTCAGTACGCATAGGCGGTGGGATAATCAGATCCAGCAGGCTTTTGCCGACGGCTTCTTCTTTGCTGTAGCCGTATAACACTTCACTGGCTTTGTTCCAGTAAAAAGTGGTGCCATCGGCCTCATAGCCTTGCACCGAGATCTCCGGTGTATTGTCCAGTAAAGTGCGAAAACGCAGTTCGCTTTCCATCCAATGCTGTTCGGCCTGTTTCTGCATCGTGATATCTTCGAGCTCAAGCAGGACATGGCTGATTTGGTTGTTCCGGTCGACAATGGCATACAATGAACTCTCCAGCCATTGCTGCTGTGGCGGTTGCGTAGAGAGAATCTTTTGATCCTGCCGGCTGACCTTATGCTGACCGTTTTGTAATTGGGCAAATACACTTTCCAGCCAGGCTTGCTGGTCGCTGGGCAATACATCTTTCAGCTGTGGCAGTTCATCCAGCTGACTGGCCGGAATCTGGCTGAGCTGGATAAAACGCTGGTTAAAATACTGGACATCACCCTGAATACCGCAGATCAGCACCCCGACCGGGCTCTGTTCAATGGCTTTGGAAAACAGCTCCAGCCGGCCTTTTGCATCACTGCGCTCCACTAAAAATGCCGCCAGACTGGCGGTGAACTGGATGAGGTCCCGTTCGTCCGGCGTCGGGTCGCGTTTTTCCGCCAGATAAATCCCAAAGGTGCCAAGCAGCTGGCGATCAGTGTCAAAAAAGGGTGTTGACCAACAGGCCTGCAGCCAGTCATAAGGCGCAATCAGTTCCTGAAAATTCAGCCACAGCATGTCGTTGTGGACGTCGGCGACATACACCGGCTGACCGGTCGCGGCAGCGGTGCCACAAGATCCGTTACCATAGCGGATTGGTAATTTATCCACCTTTTCATTGTAATCGGCCGGCAGGCTTGGCCCGGCCAGCACCCGCATGACCTGATTCTGTTTGTCGGCCAATAAAATGGAGCCACGCAGGTGAGGCAGCTGTTGTTCTATAAATTTCACCAGTTCAGTCAGCAAATCAGGCAGCGCTGCGTCATCCAGCAGCCGGTGCAGCAGGTAACTTTGCGCCTGCTGTTTCATTTGCTGTTGCTTGCGTTCGCGAATGTTTTGCCAGCAGATCACCAGCACTGTGCCATCCTGCGATTTGGGGACCGGGATGGCCCGGTAAGCGGTCGGTAAGGTTTCGCCATGCAGGTTGATAAACAAGTCGGCTTCGCCGCTGATTTGTTGCGGCTGTTCCAGCGCTTTGTGGATCTCCCGCCACAGCGCCAGAGCGGCTTTTTGTTTGCTGACCAGAGTTTGCACCGGTAACCCGATTAACTGACTGGGATTGGTGTAACCCAGTTGTTGCTGGGCGGCCTGATTAACGAAGGTGATTTCGGCTTGCTGATTGACGCCGATAATGGCATCGCCGGTTGAATCCAATAATAACTGCACTTGCGCCATACTGGCCTGCAGTGCAAGCAGCGCCTGCTTGCGGGCATGAATATCTTCAATGACTGAAACAAAATAACATTGTGAAGTGTCACTACTGCGGTGATAAGACACGGACAAATGCGCCCAGACAAACTGGCCGTCGCGGCGGCGATAACGTTTTTCCATCTCAAAACTTTCACGTTCGCCCCGCACCAGTTCATTGCACATTTGTAAGTCGTCAGCCAGGTCGTCCGGATGGGTCAAATCCTGAAAAGTACTGCCTGTCAGGTCAGACGGGTCGTATTGCAACATCTGAGCAAAACGTTGATTAACCTGAATAAAATGACCAGACAACGCAACGTGAGCGATGCCGACTGCCGCTTCATCAAAAGTGCTGGCCAGTTTTTGCTGCATCTGCCGGGCAAAGCGGTTTTTTGCCAGCAGCTGTGTGTAAAGCAGAATGGGAAACAGCAGCGCACAGCTGCCGAGTAACCAGTTGAGAGTCAGGCGTAGCAACGCGTGCTGGCTTACGGATAACCAGGCGGAAGTGGATTCTGGTTGTTGCGTCAGCCACCACAGCAAGGCGGTAACGATATATAACAGCAGCATAGACAGCAGCAGAGGCTCGGTGCGGCGCGAAAAGGCTTCAGTGTGCGGTGCAATAAACGGCATCTGTCATCTTCCCTGTTGTATGCACCCTGCGACTTAGTGGTAAAGCCGGGCCGGATCCGGCGGCTAAAACAGCCCAATTAAACCGGGTGTTACATGTATCGATTAAGCATAGACGAAGCAGTTAGAAGGGCAAATCGGGACAACAGCGGCTGACCGTGCTGTCCCGTCATCATCAGAACGAATAAACCAGCGTCAGTGAGGTCTGGGTATCGGTGTTCTTTTTGCCGACAGGCACGTCGGAGTCATGCTGCACAGTAAAAGCAGCTTTCATTTGCATGCTGCCGTTGATACGGGCGCTGACTGAAGTTTCAGACTGTGTTCTTTTGTTGTCAGAACTGGCTTCGAGGCTCAGTAACTGGCGAAAGGTGGCGCTGTCGGAAATCACCCAGTCCAGGCTGCCGGCCGTGCGCACCAAAGCGCCTTTTTCCGTGATATCGCCGGCAGTTTTGCCGGTGTAGTAACCAGGACCGATTTCGGCGTCAATACTGATGCCATCACCCTGATACAAACGGTCGCCGTAGCCGGCGGAGATCAGGCTGTAGCGGGTGTAGGCACCAAAATCGTCTTCGGTATGAGAGCCAAAGATAAACAGCTTGGCATGATCAGTGTCCAGCTTGTAACCGGCTTTGCCAGAAGCAAAATAACGTTCGGCGGATTTTTCGCTGTAACGGTTACCGTTGACGTCGGTTTTTTCATCTTCTTTAAAAAAGGCACTGAGCACATATTCATTGCTCCACTGCACCATCTCCTGTTTGGCGTCGATTTTGCCGGTGACCGAAGTGCCTTTGGTATTGCCGGACGTGGTGATAGCGCCGAGTTCCGCTGAAGTTGCCCAGCCCAGTTTAGTCTCATCAGCGGCCTGAACCGACAGAGTAGTGGCGGCCAGAGTTGCCAGCAAAAGTGGATATTTCATACGTCATCCTTGTGAGGTTTCATGTGTAAAGACATTTGTGGAAAAGGGATTTCGATACCGGCGGCATCAAACTGCAGTTTGACCTGCTCCAGCGTATCCCAGTACACAGCCCAGTAATCGGTCGCTTCGACCCAGGGCCGCACGACCAACTGCACCGACGAATCTGCCAGAGCGCCCACGGCAATCACCGGTGCCGGCTCCTTCAGCACACGGCTGTCGGCCTGCAGAATGTCATGCAGGATTTGTTTTGCCTGGCGTAAATCAGAGTCGTAACTGATGCCAATAGTTAAATCGATACGGCGGCGTTTTTCCGCGGAATAGTTGACGATAGCGCCACCGGTAATTTGCGAATTCGGCACAATGATTTTTTTGTTATCGCCAGTTTTAAAAATGGTCTGGAAAATATCAATCCGCTCCACCACACCGCTGATACCGGCCACTTCAACCAAATCACCGGATTTAAACGGCCGGAACACGATGATTAAAACACCGGAGGCAAAATTGGACAACGAGCCCTGCAGCGCCAACGCCACAGCGAGGCCGGCTGCGCCGAGAATCGCCAGGAAGGATGCGGTCTGAATGCCCAGATGCGACAACGCAATCAGTGCAAAGGCAATCAAGACAGCGGCATAAACGATACTGGACAGGAAAGACACTACTGCGCGGTCAACATGACGCAGCAGTAAGGCTTTACCAATCAGCCGGGAAACACCAAGCGCGACCCAGCGACCGATATAAAAGATGATGACGGCGACCAGCAGTTTCAGGCTGAAACTAATGATCAGATCCTGATTTTTCTGCAGAAAAGTTAAGCTTTGTTCGATGACCTGCACTTCGGGTTGCATAGGAAACCTCTGGTAGGGTGAATAAACGGCTCAAAACAATATGCTAACATTATTGACCTTATTTCGCCGGTGCAAATTTAGGTCACGCATGGATCTGTTTTCGTTACAACGTCAGTTAGGTGATTTAGCCGACTATCCATTGGAACAATGGCAACCGGCTTTTTGTGGCGCCGTGCCCATTCGGATTGACCGCGACGGCAGTTGGTATTTCCATGGCAGCCCTATTCAGCGGCCTGAGTTAGTGCGATTGTTTGCGGCGGTGCTGAGTTGTGTTGATGGACGTTATCTGCTGACAACGCCGGCGGAGCAAGTCCAGATAGCAGTCGACGATGCGCCTTTTGTGCTGGTCGATGCGGTCTGGCTTGACGATGGCCGTTTGCAGCTGACCACGAATCTGCAACAGAACTTTATCGCCGGGCCGGACTTGCCGGTTTTGTTGCAACCTGAAGCGGGAGACGGGCAGTTACTGCCGTATCTGCAACTCAAACGGGGGCTTCGCGCCAAATTCAGCCGGACTTTGTATTACGCGCTGGCAGAACAGGCGCAGGAGCAAATTGTGGATGGCGAGCGCCACTATGTGTTGCGAAGTGGCGGCTATAGTTTCCGGCTCGGCTGATACTGTTGTTTCAGCGCTCTGTTAAATCACTTTGGAATAACTCTGCTGCTGCGCCACTAAATAGGCATCAAAAGCTGCGGCGATGATCCGTACCCAGGGCCGGCCGCGGTCTGTCACTTCCAGTAAATCGCCCTGCCAACGCACTAAGTCGTCGCTGACGCATGGCTGCAGCTGTGTCAGTGACGTGGCAAAATACTGCTGAAAATCAATCTGCCATTGCTGCGCCAGCGCTTTGGTATCCAGCACAAAATTGCACATGATACGGGCGATCAAATCAGCGCGGATTTGGTCGTCGCGGCTTAACGTCAGGCCTTTATCAATGGCGAGGATCTGCTGTTGCTCCAGTGCCTGATAATAGTGTTTCAGCTCTTTTTGTTGTTGCCAGATCAAATTGCCGACCTGACTGATGGCCGAAACCCCCAGGCCCAATAACGCATCGCAGCTATCGACACTGTAACCCTGAAAGTTCCGTGTCAGCGTTCTGGCTTGCTGGGCCTGGCAAAGCGGATCTGTGGCTTTGGCGAAATGGTCCATGCCAATGGCAACAAAACCGGCTTGTTGCAGTGTTTCCAGCGCCAGCGCCAGCAATGCGAGTTTTTCGCTGGCGCCCGGTAACGCCGCATCGGGAATTTTGCGCTGCGCGGCGAAACGTTCCGGTAAATGCGCGTAGCTGAACAGCGAAATCCGGTCCGGGTCGAGAGTCACTACTTGGGCCAGTGTCTGGCCAAAGCTTTCCGCCGCCTGATGCGGCAGACCGTAGACCAAATCCAGATTCACCGAGCGGAAATTGAGCTCCCGTGCCGCCTGGACCAGCGTTTCCACCATGCTGTAGGGCTGAATACGGTTTATAGCCTGCTGCACCTGTGGATCAAAATCCTGCACGCCAAAGCTGACGCGGCTAAAGCCCAGTTCCCGTAATAAACGCAGCTTTTCGACGTCACAACTGCGTGGGTCAATTTCGATGCTAAGCTCAGCGTCCGGCAGGAACTGAAAATGCTGCCGCAATAGCTGCATCAGGCGGCGTAGCTGTGCTTCATCCAGATAAGTCGGGGTGCCGCCGCCAAAATGCAGTTGGTGCACTTGTTTTGCTGCGCAGGCATCTTGATACAACGCCATTTCAGTGGCGAGCGCGTCGAGGTAACGGTCAGCTTTGCTCTGGTCGCGGCTGATGACCTTGTTACAGCCGCAGTAATAACAAAGTTCACGGCAAAATGGCACGTGTAAGTAAAGGCTCAGTGCGGGTCCGGTGTCGGCCAGCATCTGTAATGCGCGTTCAGGCGCAAAGCCGCTGCGCAGCAACAACGCGGTGGGGTAAGAGGTATAACGGGGGCCTTTGACGTTGTATTTTTTGATCAGGGCTTCGTCCCAAAATGTCGTCATCATATCGCATCTGCCACGTCGGAAATGGCATCAGTATAAAGACTGTGTTGAAGTGCATATTGATCCAACACAACAGATTGGACTTTGAATAAGAGGCAAAGCCTCATAACCCGGGAACAACCATGAACAAAATAACCACTGCAATGCTGCTGGCCGGACTGTTACCGCTGGCGGGCCAGGCGGCGACTTTGATCCACGCCGGCACTGTGATCACGGCGGAAGGCGAACAAATTCTGCAAAAACAGACGCTGGTGATTGAAAATGACCAGATCAAAGCCATTGAAGCCGGGTATCGCCAGCCTGCTGCCACGGACACCCTGATTGATTTATCCAAACAAACGGTGCTGCCGGGCCTGATGGATATGCATACGCATTTTTCTTACCAAAGCAGCCCGGGAGCTTATAGCGAAGGCTTTACGATGAATGAAGCGGACGTGGCACTGCGTGGCGCCACTTATGCAGAAAAAACGTTGCTGGCTGGCTTTACCACAGTACGGGAGTTAGGCGACAGCCACCTGATCAGTACAGCACTGCGTAAGGCCATCAATGCTGGTTATACCAAAGGCCCACGTATCTTCACCGCCGGCAAATCTATTGCGACGACCGGCGGGCACGCCGATCCGACCAATGGCGTGGCTTATCTGCGGATGGGTGACCCGGGTCCGGATGATGGGGTGATTAACGGCCCGGACGATGCGCGTAAAGCAGTCCGGCAACGCTACAAAGAAGGCGCGGACCTGATTAAAATTACCGCGACAGGTGGGGTACTCAGCGTCGCCAAAAGTGGCATGAACGCCCAGTTCACCGACGAAGAGCTGGCCGCTATTGTCAGCACTGCCAAAGACTATGGCTTTACCATTGCCGTACACGCCCATGGCAAAGAAGGTATGGAGCGGGCGATTAAAGCCGGTGTGACCTCGATTGAACACGGCACTTTTATGGACGACAACACCATCAAGCTGATGAAACAGCACGGCACTTATTTTGTCCCGACCATCAGCGCCGGTAAATTTGTCGCGGAGAAAGCCAAAGAGCCGGGGTATTTCCCGGAGATGGTGCGATTAAAAGCGGCCACTATCGGGCCTTTAATTCAGGCCACTTTCAGCAAAGCGCAAAAAGCCGGCGTGAAAATCGCTTTTGGCACTGATGCGGGCGTCGGTATGCACGGCGACAACTGGCGCGAATTTGTTTATATGACCGAAGGCGGCATGTCGGCGCATCAGGCTCTGTTAAGTGCGACTATCGAAGCGGCAAAGCTGCTGCAAATGGAACAAAGCCTGGGCAGCCTGAAAGCCGGCAAAATCGCCGATATTGTGGCCGTGCCGGGCAACCCGCTGCAGGATATCAGCGTGATGGGCAAAGTCAGTTTTGTCATGAAAGCCGGCAAGGTCTACAAGCAGTAAGAGATAAGAACCAAAAAGCCGCAGTGATGCGGCTTTTCGTTTTAGTGCATAGGAACTCATGCATGGGTTTTAGTGCACGGGCTTGAGGATTTCCAGCAGCTGGCGGATGTCCTGCTTGATGGATTCTGCCAGCTGTATCTCTGTCTGCTGGCGGATGTGGTCCAAATGCCGCAGTTCTTTTTTGTCGAGCGCTTTGCGGGCGTCGTGCGTCGGCATCGCTTTCACGCAATCATACATCGCAAACAATCCCGGGTAACGACAAGCCTGAGCGAGCTCAGGTTGCAGGTTTTCCAGCAACACCCAAATCCGTAGTCCGGCCTCGGATAACTCGCACTGGTCTTCCAGCGTCGCCTGACCTATTAACACAATACTGTCGAGCAGATACTGCTGATGTTCGGCCTGTTTGCGTTGTTGTTCTGCCAGTGCTCGTTGATGCTGCAGTTTTTGTTTTTGCAGCTGCGACAATAAACGGCCCAGATAAAAAGCCAAAGCGCTGACAATCAACACACCCAGCGCCAGCAAACCCCACCAAATCGTCATGCAGTTACTCGCCTAATAAGTCTTTACGCCAGTCAGTACGTTCAAATTGTGCCAGCGGATCCAGCTCTTCATCTTGCTGTTCGGTTTCGTCAGACATTTCCTCATCATCCAGTCCCAACAAGGTCAGCAACTCAGCATGACGAGCGGTTTTGCTGTTGAAATACTTTGCATCTTTGCCGGTCAGGATTTCACCGTTTTCGACGCGTTCAACCAATGCCAGCAGTTTTTCATCCTGTTCCAGCGCGGCAAGTTCCTGCTCTGGTGCTAAAGGTGCAATTTTGACTTTGGCCAGCTGCGCTTTAGGTTTGAAGTCTGACATCTGTTGCAATAATTGCTGCTCAGTCTCATTGGCATGCAGCGCGATTGGCTTTTTGCTGCCATGGCGTGGGTCTTTATTGGTCTGACCGCTATGCTGTGGTTTTTCCTGCACAGGTGCATTGCGGCTGCCGGATTTTAAACCAGCACCTTTTTTCTTGGTCTCGACCGGACGCTCGCGCGTTTGCCGTGCTTCAGCTGCGGGTTTGTGACGGCTGCCGATAGGGCCTGTTGTGCGGGACTTTTTGATGCGTGTCATGGTCTGTACCTGTAGAAAAGGGCGCGTATTTTAACCAGATTTTGCCGGAAAGCCCAAGGCTTTATCCGTCACTGTGCATTGAAGTGCGCAAATGAGCGCGCAGAAAAACAAAACGGCGATAACAAGTAGCTATCGCCGTCTGAAAGTTTGTGCAAGCAGCACTGAATTTTGTTATGTCATCCTAACTGTGGCAGACACCCTGTCTGGTCAGTTTCCGTATATTGTTGCGTCGCTTCCATGCAAAAATAGTTATTCGCGATCGTCCTAATACTTTTTTCGTCTTCCGTGGGGGCTTGCGTTAAGAACGCAGACACCAGTGACGATGCCATTCCAAATGTACTAAAGCACGCCTGCTTTCCATGCAAAACTTCCGTTTTGTCGAGTTGTTACTAAAAGTAACGGGGTTTAATTTACTCTGATTGACCGGAATGGCAATACCATGATTAAAAAAAAATCAGAAAAAAAATGAACCAAAAATTAATGTCAAATAAATTCAGTTATTTGCTCGGTTAAATGCGACAAGCTGTCGGTTTTTTCTGGTCTGTTTTGGGTTTATTTCTCACATGCTTTGTGAGATATATCTCACAAATTCAGATGGTGGAAAATAAAAAACCGGAGCGGACTCCGGTTTCTTCCTGATGCTGACAGGGATTAGTGCAGGCCACCCAGATATTTTGACAGCACTTCGATGTCTTTATCTGTCAGCTTGTGCGCAGTGTCGCGCATCATGCCATTGAGGTCATTGGCGCGGGTGCCGGCACGGAAGGCTTCCAGCTGCGTTTTGATATAAGCGGCATGCTGGAACGAAATTTTCGGGAAACCCGCCAGACTGTGGCCTACACCACGTGGACCGTGGCAAGCAATACAGGCTGGAATGCCACGTTGCATATCACCAGCGCGGAATAATTTCTGACCGGCTTCCACCACATCTTCCGGGGTGGTGCCTGATTTCATCGTTTGGCTGGAGAAGTAAACAGCCAGATCTTTCATATCCTGATCAGACAAAGCGGCAACCATGCCGGCCATTACTGCGTTGTTACGACCTTCTTTACCGCCAGTCGCAGCACCTTGTTTGAAGTCTTTTAACTGTTTATAGATATAACCGGCATGTTGGCCGGCGATTTTTGGGTACATGTCGGTCGGGCTGTTACCATCAGGTCCGTGACAAGCGGCACAGGTGGCTGATTTCGCTTTACCTGCTTCAACATTGCCATCAACCGCAGCTGCCTGACCGGCCAGCCCTAATAAAAGCATGAATGGAATTGCAATTTTTCTCATGTTTAATTGTCTCTGTTCTGCGTGACCCTGCCCAACTTGCAACAGGCTTAGAAGATAATAACCCTATTTTTTATGCCTATTTTACACGAAACCTGCTGATAGAAAATCCCAATACTTATGCAGATTATTGATTTCCGCTAAACTATAGCCAAATTTGAGTCCGGAGTATGAAGTGTACAAAGCAATATTTAACTACCAGCAAACGCGATTTCTGACCAGCGCCCCCGATATTCGGGCTTTGCCGGACGATTCTGGCATTGAAGTGGCGTTCGCCGGACGCTCAAATGCCGGCAAGTCCAGTGCACTGAATACGCTGACCCGGCAAAATAGTTTAGCCAGAACCAGTAAAACACCAGGCCGCACCCAGCTCATCAACACTTTTCATCTGGCAGAGAACAAAAGACTGATTGATTTACCCGGTTATGGTTTTGCCAAAGTGCCATTGGAAGTCAAAGAAAAGTGGCAGAAGTCGCTTAGCGAATATCTGATGAAGCGCCAAAGCCTCAAAGGCATTGTGGTGCTGATGGATATCCGCCATCCGTTAAAGGACTTGGATCAGCAGCTGGTGCACTGGGCGGTACAATCTGGTTTGTCTGTGCTTATTTTGCTGACTAAGGCCGATAAACTCAGCCCTGGTCCCCGCAAAAAGACAGTGCTCGAAGTGCGCGAAGCGTCTTTGGCTTTTATGGGGGATGTGACGGTCGAAGCATTCAGCTCATTAAACAAAATTGGGTTGGCCGAACTGGAGCAAGTGCTGGATCGATGGTTTAGCGGCGAAACCGCTGTTGAGCACTCAGACGAGTAGGTTTGCTGTAAAATTCTGACAACATCGGGCCGATCCGGCCTGATGTTTTTCTACTGTAATCTGTTTTTCCTGTGACCCTGTCCACGCCCCAAATTATTTGCTGACCTCCAAAAAGAAAAAACCGGCAGTTCAGAGAACTGCCGGCATAGCAAACGGGGAGAAGCTATTCAATAAATTTCAAATCAACAGGGTGTCTTACGAAGAAGACAGCGCCATTATACAGCAATTTTTGATTGTTTGAAGTATTTACTCTAAAAAATCTAATTAATTTTCAGAAAAAGACAAAAAAAAACGCCCCACTGCAAGCAGTGGGGCGGCTAAATAAGCCTACTTTCTATGTAGAATCAACGACTAACGTCTGAAACTACGGAAAGATAGAACATCTTACCTCTGTACCCTACGTTTTCGATTCTACGCAACGCGGTTTAAAAAGCAAGCTGTTTCCGTAATAAAACTACAATTTTTGTTCTTTTTTTCGCCTTGTTGATTAATTTCGTAATTAAACAACCTTTTAGCGCAAAAAGAGCTGAGTGGCGCAACAGCGGGGAGAAATCTGACTGATAGTGGCAGAACCGGCATTGCGAGCCGCAGTTTTCCCGACCGTGATTCAATGAAAAAGGTAAAAAAAACCCCGGCAAATTGCCAGGGTTAAATGGGTGTCGTACCAGGAACGGGACATGTTCACAGTTACTCTGAGTCAGAGTCCCATGAAAAGTTCAGCAGCTACCTGAAATATTTCAAAATTCTGCTGACTTCTCTAATGCGCCTGATCCCAGTTATCACCTGAGCCTGCCTCAACCAGCAGCGGCACGTCCAGTTGCACCGCGTCCTGCATCAGTTGCACAAGTGCCGTCTGATGTCTTGCTAATTCAGCTTCGCTGACTTCAAACACTAATTCATCGTGAACCTGCATAATCATCAGGATCCCGGCCGGATCCTGCTGCTGCAGGTACGCATCCACACTGAGCATGGCGCGTTTGATGATGTCTGCCGCTGTCCCCTGCATTGGGGCGTTGATTGCGGCACGCTCAGCGCCTTTGCGCCGGCCCATGTTCTTGCTTTGGATCTCAGGCAGATAAAGCCGGCGCCCAAACAGGGTTTCGACATAACCCAATTCATGCGCCTGTTGTCTGGTCCGTTCCATGTAAGCCAGTACACCTGGGAAGCGGGCAAAATAGGTGTCGACATAATGTTGCGCTTCGCCGCGGCTGATATCGAGTTGCTGTGCCAGACCAAAAGCTGACATGCCATAAATCAGACCAAAGTTAACCGCTTTGGCGCGACGACGTTGTTCACTACTGACCTGATCCAGGCTGACACCAAAAACCTCTGCTGCGGTGGCGCGGTGAATATCGCGACCATGTGCAAAGGCATCCAGCAGTGCTTTGTCCTGCGACAAATGCGCCATGATGCGCAGTTCAATTTGTGAATAGTCTAATGCCAGAATTTTCTTGCCGGCAGGCGCGATAAACGCCTGACGGATGCGCCGGCCTTCTTCAGTGCGGATTGGAATATTCTGTAAATTCGGCTCTGTTGAACTCAGACGCCCCGTTGCAGCGACAGCCTGATGATAAGAGGTATGTACGCGGCCAGTCTGAGCATTGATGCTGTTCGGTAGCTTGTCGGTATAAGTGGATTTCAGTTTGGTCAGACTACGATGTTCGATGATCACCCGTGGCAGCTCGTATTGTTGCGCCAGTTCAACTAATACATCTTCCGCAGTCGACGGCACGCCGGTTGGCGTTTTTTTCAGTACCGGCAGTTTTTGTTCATCAAACAAAATTTCCTGCAATTGCTTCGGCGAAGACAGATTAAACACTTTACCGGCAAGCTGATGCGCCTGCGTTTCTAACTCGCTGATCCGCCCTGCCAGATATTCGCTTTGTTTACCGAGCAGTGCTGCATCAATCAGTACACCATTTCGCTCCAGTCGTGATAACACGCTGAGCAGCGGCATTTCGATGTCGCGGAACACCTTGGCCGGGCCTGCCGCCTGTTGCAGCAGTGGCCACATGGTTAAATGTAGCTGTAAGGTCACATCAGCATCTTCGGCGGCATATTCGGCAGCTTTTTCCAGCTCAATCTGATTAAACGTCAGCTGTTTGCTGCCCTTGCCGGCGATATCTTCAAACGCAATTGGCTGATGCTGCAAATGGCGTTCAGACAGACTGTCCATATCATGGCGGCCGGCGACGCTGTTAAGAGTGTAAGATTCGAGCATCGTATCGAACTCTATCCCTTTTAACTCAATGTCATAGCGGGCCAGTACACTTTTGTCATATTTGAGGTTCTGCCCGACTTTGGCCGCCTTTGTATCTTCGAGCCAGGGCTTCAGCGACTTCAGGACTTCGGCCAGCGGCAATTGCTCTGGCGCACCTAAATAATCATGGCCGACAGGCAGATACCAGGCCTGACCCGGCGCAGTCGCAAACGACATGCCGACCAGTTCCGCCTGCATATAATCCAGGCTGGTAGTTTCGGTATCAAATGCAACCAGAGCTGCGTTTTGTAATGTTGAGAGCAGTTGGCGGAAGTCTGCGTCATTCAGTACGGTCTGATATTGACTGCGGTCAATGCCCGAAGCGGTTTCTGCCGGGGCTTCAGCGACGGCACTGACAACTTCATCAGTGGTTGCAGGTGCGACAGTTCCAGTATTTTTTTGCTGCGTCAGTATTTCGCTGTGCCAGCGTTTAAATTCACAATGTGCAAAGAGATCAGCCAACTGTGTCAGATCTGCAGGCTGAATATGTAGTTGATGGAACGCCTGCGGTAAATCGACATCGATTTTGATTGTCGCCAGCTGATACGACAGCTCCAATTGCGCCTTGTGTTCGCGCAATTTGTCCGCAATGGTTTTACTGCCGCGGAAATTCAATGTGGCTATGTCATCTAGCCGTTGATACAAATCTGCAATACTGCCAATTCCTTGCAGCAGCGCCTGCGCCGTTTTTTCGCCGACACCTGGCAGTCCGGGAATATTGTCGGCTTTATCGCCCATCAGGGCGAGGAAATCGATGATGAGATCAGGACCGACACCAAATTTTTCTCTGACACCTGCCGGGTCCAAAATAGTGTCGGTCATGGTGTTAATCAGGGTGACATGTGCATTGACCAGCTGGGCCATGTCTTTGTCACCGGTCGAGATCAACACGTGCCGGCCCTGAGCACTGGCTTCAGTTGCCAGGGTCCCAATCACATCGTCCGCTTCCACCCCGGAAATACACAAAAGCGGTAATCCCATCGCGCGGATGATTTGATGCAAAGGCTCGATTTGACTGCGTAAATCATCGGGCATCGGCGGGCGATGTGCTTTGTAATCGGCATACATCTCGTTACGAAATGTCGGACCTTTCGCGTCAAAGACGACCGCCATCTGGCTTGGATTGTATTGGCGCAACAAACTTTTCAGCATGTTGACCACACCATAAATGGCGCCTGTTGCTTCGCCACGGGAGTTCGTCAGGTGTGGCGGCGAATGATAAGCACGAAATAAATATGATGAACCATCGACCAGGATCAGTGGATCAGCAGGGATCTGCGGCATAGCAGGAGCTCCGGAGAAATTTTGCCAAGAATGCCATAAGCATTCACAGACAACCAGTGATAACCACTACATCGGCGCTGTGGATATCTTGTGAATATGTCTGTGAAGAGATTTTAGATATGCGAAACCAAACCGTCGAATAAATCCGACAGTATTGTGATAAGTGTGTGTTTATTAAGAAAAAACGAAGGGGGAAACCACCAGACCCTTGTTATTATTCTTTACTTCCTGTGTGTGGAAAACAGTTTTTCCACGCCATTGACTGTCAAAAAGGCTGTATCGAAATTTGCGACACAAATCAGCCAACGGGAAAACAGACTACCACAACCACAGCGAATGCAAAGCGGAAAAAACAAAAAAAATTTGCTTGATTTGGGAGTCAGTTTTCGATGCGTTCGATTAAGGATCCGCAGAGATCCGAACCTTGATCCGGTTTTTTGTTTAAGATCACAGTCATGCGACAGATGTTCGGTTGCGGGGCTTTCACAATTTGCCGGCGCAACGCTATAATGCCCTGAAATTTGTAAGGCATTTAATCCCCGGGGACCCCGATCAATGAAAAAAATCACTGTTGCTGTGGCCATGCTGAGTTTTGCAGTGCTGGCGCAAACACCGGCTGAAGACAAAAGCCTGGAAGAGTTAAAAGCGCGCATTGCCCCAGTCGGGCAGGTTTATCTGGCAGGTTCTGAGCCTGTGGCGGCAAAACCAACGGGTCCACGGACTGGTGAGCAGGTTTATCAGGGCGCTTGTTTTGCCTGTCATGCGACCGGCGCACTGGATGCACCGAAAAAAGGTGATGCTGCAGCCTGGAAACCACGCTTGGCGCAAGGTTTAGAAACATTACACAAACACGCGCTTGAAGGTATCCGTTCTATGCCACCACGTGGGACCTGTGGTGACTGCTCTGATGATGACATCCTCAACGCTATCAAGTTTATGACTGACGGTATCTGACGCAGTTAGATGCAAAACAGGCTGCCTGCGGGCGGCCTTTTTTTATTGGCAAAAGTTCTGTATTGCCGCCTGCCTGTCATGGAACTCTGGGCCTCTGTCTTCTTGATTGTTGCAGCTGATTTACTAAAAACCGTGTTATTGCATACAAGTCTTCAACAATAACTAAAACGTCTAAAAATCCCGCGACAAATTGCCCCGGTCCTCTTTCTTCTGCTTAATCTTTGTGCATAATAGGACCGGTTCTGCATAAAGATCCGACCACCGGATCAATAACGAATAATAAGAGCGTCCGTTGAAGGAATTAACAGCACACGCCACGAACCGGTATCAATCCGGCCAAATTCGTCGCCTGACATCACTACTGAAGAAATATCAGCTCGCTTATGCTGTGCAGCAGGCGTTGCTGAAACTTTCGGAACTGGCCAGTACGCTGACTGACATGGCGCAGTTTTACCCGCAAATCCACCATCTTGTGAACCAGCATCTGGCAGCTGACAACTTTTTTGTTGTCTTGCTGGACCCATCAACAGGCCGGTTTAATGTTGAATATTATGCCGATGAAAAAGACTGCCTTGACGATGCTTCGATAGATCCTGCTGATTTTGCCCGTGGTATGACCGGCTATGTCTGCCGCACTGGTGAGCCATTGTTGTGCGATGTACAGAAGTTTCAGCAGTTAATTGACGCCGGTGAAATTGAATCCCAGGGTACGCCCAGCCATCATTGGTTAGGGGTTCCGCTGCGCCGGGGTCAGCTGGTGATTGGCGTGATGGCGGTGCAATTGTATGAAGAAGGCCGTTTGTACACGCAGCACGATGTAGATTTGTTAACCGAAATCGCGGTGCATACAGTGACCGCCATTGATCGGGTGAAAAGCCGTGAATTGCTGGAACAAACGGTACGTGAACGCACCCGGCAGCTGCAAAACACTAACCAGTCGTTGCAACGCGAGATCCGTGAGCGCAGCAATGCTGAAAAATTACAGGCGGCGCTGTATAAGATTTCAGAGCTCACAGCGACTGAGCTCGATATGGCTGCGTTTTACCGTCAGGTGCATCAAATCCTCAGCAGCCTGATGCCGGCAGAAAACTGCTACATCGCATTACTGGACGAAAGTGGTAAATCACTTAGTTTCCCCTTTTATGTCGACCAGTATTGTCCGCCAGCGACAGAACGGCCGCTGCGTAAAGGCTTTACCGAGTATGTGCTCAGAGTCGGCGAAGCCCGGCTCATTAATAAAGAACTTTCAGACCTGTTGGTAGCGCAAGGCGAAGTGATCAGGCTGGTGCAGGATAATGCCGGCAGTCCGCAGCCTTTTTCCACCAGTTGGCTGGGCGCGCCATTGCTGATTGAACAGCAAGCCCTGGGGGTGATTGCGGTACAGTCTTATCATCAGGATTATATCTATGGTGATAACGAACTGAATATTCTGCGGTTTGTGTCGCAACATATCGCCGTGGCCATTCAGCGCCGGCTGAATATCGAACAGCAAAAGCTACATCAGGAAGATTTAGAGCGGAAAATTTTTGAACGCACCCGCGAATTGCGCCAGACCAATTTATTTTTGCGCCTGCAAGTTGAAGAGCGGAAAAAAGCCGAAGAAAAGCTGTTCCATGAAGCCAACCATGACGCGCTGACCGGCCTCGCCAACCGGCAGATGTTTATGTTGCAGTTGAAACAAAAGTTCGCGCTGCGCAATCGTGAAGCAAACCTGAAATTTGCGTTGTTATTCATTGATTTAGACCGGTTTAAACTGATTAACGACACGCTGGGTCATCATGCCGGTGACGCATTCCTGATTGAGATCAGCAAACGCCTGCTGCTGACCGTACGTGAACATGATTTAGTGGCGCGTCTTGGCGGTGACGAGTTTGTGGTTCTGCTGACACAGCTGCAGCAGGACGCGGATGCGGAAGATGTTGCAGATCGAATTATCGAGGCAGTGCGGCAGCCGATGGAATTGCAGGGACAGAGTTTGTATTCCGGCGCCTCTATCGGCATTGCACATTATGATGCCAGCTACACCAATGCGGACGGAATGCTCCGTGATGCGGATGCCGCCATGTATCAGGCGAAAGCATTGGGCCGTAACCGCTTTGTGATTTTTACCGAATCGATGCGCCAGCAACTGCTGCAGGAATTGTCGCTCGAGCAGGCGCTGCATCAGGCCGTCACTGAACAGCAGTTTTCGGTCGCTTATGATCCGATTATCTGCAGCGAAAAACATCATACGTTGGGTTATGCCGCCCGCATGCAATGGCAGCATCCGCAATTAGGCTTGCAACAGGATTTCTGTCAACAGGCGGCGCAGGCCGGCGTGTTACCACAAATTGAATTGCAGCTGCTGCAACAAATTCTGGATTTACTGAGTAGCCAGTCACAACCGGCTGTGATTTGTCTGCCGCTTTGTGTCCAGCATCTGACTCATCCGCAGCATTTTGACCGCCTTTACAAGCTGCTCAGCAGCAAACCGCAAGTGTTGCACCGTCTGAGCCTGGGATTTGCTGAATTTGAACTGATGAAACTCAGTAATACAGCGCTGAGTTATCTGCATAATCTGAAGCGGCTCGGTGTGCGGCTGACGTTAGAGAACTTTGGAGCCGAGATGATGCCGTTGGGGCTTCTGACTGGCTATCCGTTTGATTTTGTTCGGTTAGAGGCCAGTTTCTGCCGCAGTCTGCTGCGTCAGAGCCAAAAACGCCAACTGCTGGATTTACTCATCACGCTGGCGCAAAACTACAAATTCCGCATCATTGCGGACGGCATCGATGAGCAGGCCGTGCGTGAATTACTGGTGGACGCCGGCTGCTGTTATCTGCAAGGTGAACTGGTGAAGCAGTTACAGCCTGTGCCGGAAGCATCAGTCTTTCTTCAGCAGCTGGCGTAACCGGTCTAAATGCGCGAGTCCGGTTTGCTGGCGCTGTTCTTCAGTTTTCACCGGTGCTGCTTTGGCCCATTCCAAATCGTCCTGCGGTAATTCATCAAGAAAACGGCTCGGCTCCGGTTTCACCACTTCACCATATTGCCGCCGTTCGCGGGCATAGGTAAAAATCAGTTCACGTTGTGCGCGGGTAATACCGACGTAAGCCAGCCGGCGTTCTTCCTCGACATTATCTTCGTCAATGCTGGTCTGGTGCGGCAAAATGCCCTCTTCCATGCCGACCATAAATACATATGGAAATTCCAGCCCCTTGGAGGCGTGTAAGGTCAGCAGTTGCACCTGATCGGCGTCATCCTGCTGTTCCTGCCGCTCCATCATGTCCCGCAGGGTCAGTTTGGTCACCACTTCAGCCAGTGTCATTGGCTCATGTTCTTCGTCGCCTTTAAGCATCTCGGTGATCCAGCGAAATAGCTCGTTGACGTTTTTCAGTGCCATTTCTGCCGCTTTGGTACTGGCACTGGTTTCAAACAGATAAGCTTCATATTGGCTCTGGCGAATTAAATCGCGCACTGCTTCGGCCGGTTCTGCCCGCACCGCGTTGTCAGCGATGGCGACAATCCAGTTAGCAAAATGCCGCACCGCCGCCAGGCTCTTGGCCGATAATTCATCAGACAGTTCCGGCGCACAACAGGCGTCAAATAAGCTGATATGCAGCTGATTGGCGAGGCTGCCGATTTTCTCCAGCGTGGCCGCGCCAATTTCGCGTTTGGGCGTGTTGATAATACGCAGCAGCGCATTGTCGTCGTCCTGATTCACCAAAAGGCGTAAGTAAGCCATGATGTCCTTGATTTCGCTGCGGGAAAAAAACGACGTGCCACCGGAAATTTTGTACGGAATACGGTTGGTCATCAGTGCTTTTTCGAACACCCGGGCCTGGTGGTTGCCGCGGTACAAAATGGCGTAGTCGCGGTACTGGCTGCGATTCAAAAAACGGTGGGAAATGATTTCGGCCACCACTTTTTCCGCTTCGTCTTCTTCGTTGCGGGTTGGCAACACTTTGAGCGGCACGCCATAACCCAGCTCACTGAACAGCGCTTTGTCGTATTCATGCGGGTTATTAGCAATGAGAATATTGGCCGCCTTCAGAATCCGCTCGCAGGAGCGGTAATTCTGTTCCAGTTTGATCACGCGCAAATTGGGGAAATCTTTGCCGAGCAAGATCAGATTCTGTGGTTTAGCGCCGCGCCAGGAATAAATCGACTGGTCATCGTCACCGACCACGGTAAAGCGCTGGCGCTCACCCACCAGCCATTTCACCAGTTCGTACTGACTGGTGTTAGTGTCCTGATATTCATCGACCAGTAAATAGTGGATTTTCTGTTGCCAGCGCGTCCGCACTTCGACATTGGAGGCAAACAACAATGTCGGCACCATGATCAGGTCATCAAAATCCAGCGCGTTGTAGGCACGCAGTTGCTGGGCGTATTGCGCGTAAATATTGGCAAAGCTAATCGACTGCGCATCTGTGGCACGTGCCAGCGCTTGTTGTGGCAGCATTAAGTCATTCTTCCAGCTGGAGATTTTGCTTTGCAGTGCGCGCAGTAAATCTTTGTCGCCGAGCAGTTCATTTTCGGTCAGCTCTTTGAGCAATGCCATGCTGTCCTGGTCGTCGAACAACGTGAAATTGGCTTTATAACCAATGGCTTTGTGTTCTTTTTTGATGATCTCAAGGCCCAGTGTGTGGAAGGTCGACACCGTCAGGCCGCGTAATTTGGTCCGGTCGAGTGTATGCCCAATCCGCTCTTTCATTTCGCGGGCGGCTTTATTGGTAAAAGTCACCGCCGCGATATGCCGGGCCGGCATCTCGCACTCTTCAATCAGATAAGCAATTTTATTGGTGATGACCCGGGTTTTACCCGAGCCGGCGCCCGCCAGAACCAGACAAGGGCCGGCGATATATTTCACCGCGTCATTTTGTTGCGTATTCAGTTTCATCAGAGTTTTCAGTCACTAAAAGCCGGGTGGTCCGGTCAGGCGCCGCTTGCTGCAGGCAGGGGTCGCGCAGCTGGTTGCGCACCTTGCCGCATAAAAGGGCGCTAGTGTAGCCCAAAGCAGACAGCATCAGAAGATCCGGCATTTTAATTCAACCGGCCAGCCTTGAAAAAACAGTCGCCAGCGCCAAATACAGCCCTTACACTGAGGCTTCAATCATGACCTCAGGTTGAGGAAGCTGACATGTTAGATCCGAAAAAAATTGAAGACATCGCGCGCCAAATCGGCGCCTCTATTCCGCCGAAATTCCGTGAAGTCGCCGATGATGTTGAAGCCAAAGTGAAAGCGGTGCTGCAGGCCAAACTGAGCGCGCTTGATTTTGTGTCACGGGAAGAATTTGACGTGCAGCGCCAGGTGTTGCTGCGCACCCGCGAAAAACTTGAAGCGCTGGAACTGCAGGTACAACAACTGCTGGCTGCTCAGGCCGCTGAAAAAACTGAATAAGGAGCCATGATGGACGATTTTGACCTGGATTTAGATCATCTGGATTTTGATGCTGCAGCAGAGAACAATGCAGCAAAACTGGCCGCCGCGGACGCTGCCGCAGCGGCTGCCGAAGCCTTGCCGGATGAAGATGATTGCGCCGGTGGTGCCTGTAAAATCTGAACTGTCTGCCAACAGTCTGTTGCTGCTGAGTCTGTTGTGGCCGCACCTTGCCGTGGCTGACTCCGCAGCAGCTGCGGCTGCAGCGACAACCACCGGCTGGCAGCGCATCCATAGTCCGCAGTTAGAGTATGACCTGCAGTATCAGGCGATCCCAAGCCCCGGTTATCAGCCCGGCGACCCTGTACTGTACGCCACCGACGGCGCCTGGTATGCCGCGGAAGGCCAGCTGCCCGAACTCATCGTTCAGCTGCGTGCTGAAGGCAAGATACGACCATTATTGCTGGTACTGGTTGACGCCCGCGACCCGGCCGATTTATCCGTCAACCGCCGTCATCAGCAATTTATGTGTAATCAGCAGTATGCAGCGTTTTTCCGCGACACTTTACTGCCGGCCGTGCAACAACAATATCAGCCATCGACAACACGTACAGACCGGGTGATCCTCGGCCTGTCTTTTGGCGCTATTAATGCCGCTTGTTTTGGTCTGTTGCTACCTAATCAATTTGGTAATCTGGCGATGCAATCGCCTGGCAATAAAGACCATCTGGCAGTCCTGACCAAGCTCTATCAGCAACAACCCTTGTTGCCGCTGAAAATGTCCCTGTCATTTGGCACCCTGAACGACAACCTTGGTGCCGGCCGGAAATTTCATCAGTTATTGCAAAAGAAGGGCTATGACGTTGCCTATCAGGAAGTGCGTTTTGGCCATAACTGGCGCAACTGGCAGCCATTGCTGGACGATGTGCTGCTGCATTTTTTCCCTCTGACGACCACCGCAAATAATTAATCGTTTTTAGCGATTGTGTGTATTCATTTATATCATTTTTTAAATTCAATTGGTGCCCCTAAGCTGAACAGGCAGGAAGAAGCTGACTCAGACAGAGGACAACCCAATGAACAAAAAAACAATCGTCGCGTTAGCGGTTTTAGCCCACTTCAGTAGCAGTTTTGCCGTACAGGCGCAAAACCTGACCAAGGACAATGGTGCGCCGGTCGGCGATAACCAGAACTCTATAACCGCAGGACCCAATGGCAGCACCTTGCTGCAAGACGTGCATTTAATTCAGAAATTACAACGTTTTGCCCGTGAGCGCATTCCAGAGCGGGTGGTGCATGCCCGTGGCACTGGTGCGCATGGCGAATTTATTGTGACCAACGCCATCCCGGATTTAACCATTGCCAGCCTGTTTGCGCAAAGCGGCAAAAAGACCCCGGTGTTTGTGCGTTTTTCCACCGTGATCCACGGCAATCACAGCCCGGAAACGCTGCGCGATCCACGTGGTTTTGCCACCAAGTTTTATACCGACCAGGGCAATTGGGATTTAGTCGGGAACAATCTGCCGGTATTTTTCATCCGCGACGCGATTAAGATCCCGGACATGGTGCATTCACTGAAACCGTCGCCGGTTGACAATATGCAGGACCCGAACCGCGTTTTTGATTTTATGTCACAAGACCCGGCATCGACCCATATGTTGACTCAGGTCTATTCAGACCTCGGTACGCCGGCCAGCTATCGTGAAATGGACGGGTTTGGCGTGCATGCCTTTAAATTCATCAATGCCAAAGGCGACACGACTTATGTGAAGTTCCACTGGAAATCACAGCAAGGCATTAAGAGTCTGAATGCTGACCAGGTCGCCAAGGTGCAAAGCATGGACTTTAACCATCTGACGCGTGATCTCTACAAAGAAATCAATGCCGGCAATTTCCCGAAGTGGGATTTGTATGTGCAGACGTTAAAGCCGGAACAGCTGGACGATTTCAGTTTTAACCCGCTGGACGCGACCAAAGTCTGGCCAGGCGTGGCAGAAGTCAAAGTCGGCACTATGACGCTGAACCGGATGCCGGATAATTTCTTTCAGGAAACCGAACAAGCGGCCTTTGCACCAGCCAATTTAGTGCCGGGCATTGAGCCATCGGAAGACCGTCTGCTGCAGGGCCGGATTTTCAGTTACAGCGATACCCAGATGTATCGCCTCGGTGCTAACCATCAGCAATTGCCAATTAACCGCCCTTTGGTTGCAGTGCATAGCAATAATCAAGACGGCGCGATGAACTATGGCAACACCAAATCAAATGTGAACTACGAGCCGAGCAGCATCGAGCCCAAACCGGCATTGGCCGCTGCCCGCGCTGTGGCCACGCCACTGTCGGGTACTGTGCAGCAGCAAATCATCGCCAAGACTGACAACTTCAGTCAGGCCGGTGAGTTCTACCGCGCGCTGGATAAAACCGCCAAGCAAAACCTGGTGCGCAATCTGGCTGGTGATTTAGGCGCGGTGCGCGACAGCAACACCAAACACAAAATGCTGGCGCATTTTTACAAAGCTGATGTTGATTACGGTACGGCGCTGACCAAAGCGGTCAAGGGCGATATGAAGAAGGTCACAGCACTGGCAGCCACGCTGTAAGTACCACAGGTGCCGGCGTGGGCAGGCATGCCGGTTACCTGATGAGGGTTAAAGTCCTGCGAAGCTCTTTGGCTCCTTCCTGCAAACAAGGTTGAGCTTCGCAGGCATTGATAAGATTCAGAAGGGTAAGGTGATGAAACGATATCGTCAGATGTTTGCAGCGACCCTGGTATTGTTGTTTGCCGACGTTGCGGCAGATCCGCAGCACCCCGCAGAGCAAACGGCGGCGGCTGAGACAAGACCGGCGGTGGTAGCGCCACAGCCCGCTGCGCTGACTGAACTTAGCCAGTATTATTTTGCGGCAGCGCGCAGTGGCGAAACGGCAGTGCTTCGGGAGTTTATTCAGGCCGGATTCCCGGTAGATCTGAAAAATGACGGCAGCTATACCGCATTGATGATCGCCGCTTATCAGGGCCAGGCCAGCGCGGTGGATTTGTTGCTCAAAGCCGGCGCAGACGCCTGTCTCCGTGACAAACGAGGCCATACCGCTTTAATGGGTGCCATGATCAAGGCGGAGTGGGGAATTGCAAAACAGCTTTATGCCATCGATTGCGACAAAGCGAATAGTGCGGCAGCGACAGACGCCATCACTGACAAAAGTCAGATGACGGCGGCGCAGTTTGCCGAGAAGTTTGGCCAAAGTGACAAATTGAAGGCATTGGCGACTCAGTTGCAGGACGCCAGCGCTACAGCGGAATCAACTAACGCAACGATTCAGCCTTAAGCGGCTGAACATTTAGCCGCGAAATGCCGTGACTTTGATTTCGATTTTCCAGGCAGGGTCAGCCAGACGGGCTTCGACTGTGGCTCGGGCCGGCGCCTGACCCGCAGCAACCCAGGCATCCCAGGCCTGATTCATACCTGCGTAATCGGCCATATCGGCCAAATAAATAGTGGCATCGACGATAGCCGCTTTGCTGGCGCCACATTCGGTCAATAAGGCATCAATTTGTGCCAGCACATCGGCGGTTTGGCCCTGAATATCCAGGCTGGTGTCGTTAGGCACCATGCCGGCACAAAAGATAAAACCGCCGGCGATCACGGCCTCGGAATAACGACTTCCTGGTAAAATTCGCTGAATCATCTGGTGTACTCCATTGAAGTTGCGCTGTTGTAACAGGATGAGATCTGCTTGGCAAGCGTTGCTACGTGGCCGGTTTCAGCAACATCTGCAACATCTGCAACAACAAAACCCAAAAAACAGGTGCCAGACAGTTGCAACCTGACGTTTGCAATAACAAGATACGTAGTTTTTTGCTCGCTACATGAAGAGTGGATATGACGAACAACACAGTGTCCAAGTTTACCCTGAATAAATGGCTGTTGTTGCTGCTGGCAACACTGGCTTTTAGCATCAGCGGCTATCAGCGCTGGTTACAACAAGACTGGCTGTCTTTGGGGGCAGTGCTCACTGCTTGGTTGATGGTGATTTGGTTGATCCAGCGCCATCGCCGGGAAGATTCCGCGGTATTGGCGGCGGAGATCGCATCGCTACAGGACCAACTGAAGCTGAACGGCAGGACGCTGCACATTGGCAATGAAAGTTGGCCGTTGCAGGCGATCTCACAAGTTGAAATGGGCGTGATTGATCAGCAGCGCGCTTATGTTTATCTGACGATTGAGCACGATGCTCCGTTGCCCGCAGAAAAGCGCCGGTTTTTGATCCCTTATACCGAATATCAGTCCATCCGGCAGCAACTCACTGTGGCATTACCGCAAGCCCGCTGGTTATTACCGCAAGACTAAGCAGGTTGCCCCTTGTCATTATCCACTAATCTGCAGTAAAAAAAGCCCCGCCAAAAGCGGGGCAACGGGTGATGAGAGGTTTCAGCAAACTCTCGTGGGAAATAAACCTTATTCAGCGCTGCTTGCGGTGTCGTTGGCAGCTTCATCTTTTTTGTCGGAAACCTGAATCAAATCAAATTTTTGCATCGCCGGGACTTTGGCCTGAATTTGCGCTTCCAGACTATCCAGCTGTTGCAGTGAACTGCAGATTTGCTGACCACGGGTTTCGAGCTGGTCGCCACGGGCGTTCATGTCGGCTTCTAACTCCTCGCCAAATTTGTCCATTTTTTTACCGAATGCTTCCATCCGTTGCTCAAAATTACCTTCGCCACTGCTCATGGCTTTACCAACCAGCATCAGGGCATTGCCGGTGATTTCAGCCACGGATTCTTCGATGGCTTTGGACATTTCATCGTCAAAACCATTGTCGATGCCGGCCAGCTTGCTACCGTTAATTCGGATGCTGTTGTCGCTGCGCAACAGAATTTGGTCGAGGTTGGTACGCATTTTATTCAGCGCGCGGTCAATGTTGGCCTGCGCTTCGCCGTTGTCGACTTCAAATTGTGCCATCACCCGGGTCAGGGCTTCAGAGGCCATCGACACCGCGTCGGCCACCAGTGTCACAGTATCTTCCGCATTGGTACGAAGGCCTGCCTGATATTGCTGCAACAGCACTGCGGTTTGCGCATCGGTGTCGACGGCCTGATTGTTGATCCACAGTTGACCCTGGTCGCTGATACGCCATAACGGTGCGTCGTTGCGCAGCAACTGCACGTCGGCGCGTTGCACCAATAAATCGTCATGTAATTCCATGGAGCAGTTGTGTTCAGATTCGTGGGCCATCGCGATAGAACTGAATAAAGTGGCGGCAATTAACAGTTTCATAAGTTCATTCCTTCGTCGGGTCGGTGATAATGTCAGTCCTGGTCCGGCTGAACCTATGCTGACTGTTTCAGATGATTTGCTATGGCAAAGGCTGTGCCAATACTTATCTTGTTGATTTTAAATATCTATTTAGTGGCTAGTGATTGCGGGGAATTGAGGTTATTAGTGTTTTTCACTAATAATTAGGCAAATATCCGCTATTGCCAGACAGTCTTGGTATATAACTAATTCGAATAAGTGGTGCCGATCAATTCTTTCTGATTTAGCCGTCTATATGGATAAAATAACGGCAATTTTGACAGTACAGGTGTCGTTATGCCGTTTACTTCACTGATCGCACCAGCGAGCCCGCTTAGTGCGCAGCAAGTTCAGGACTTACAAAAATTGGTCAGCCAGCTCAACCCTATCCAGCAAGCCTGGGTCAGCGGTTATCTGGCGGCTGCTGCACAGCTGGCTGCGGGCGGCAGTACCGCCAGTGTCGCTTCTGCGCCACAACAAGCAGCAGTACTGACTATTTTATATGCCTCGCAAACCGGTAATGCCAAAGGCGTCGCGACTAAAATCAAAGCTGCTGCTGAAGCGCAGGGTGTGGCGGTACAGTTGCAGGACATCGCTTCTTACAAAACCAATGCCTTGGCCAAAGAAAAATTTCTGATCATCGTCACTTCGACTTATGGCGAAGGTGAACCGCCGGAATCTGCGGTGAGTTTCCATAAATTCCTGTTTGGCAAAAAAGCGCCAAAACTGCCGGAGCTGCAATACGCCGTGCTGGGCCTTGGTGACACCAGCTATGAGTTTTTCTGCAAAACTGCACAGGACTTTGACGAGCAGCTGGCCGCACTGGGCGCAAAACGCCTCTATGCCCGCGCCGATCTGGATGTTGATTATGCCGATGCCGCCGCGACCTGGCAGCAAGGCGCCTTAGACGTTTTCAGCCCGCTGTTAAAAGCTGCCGGCGCCGGTAGTGCTCAGGTCATCGCCTGGCCTGGCAGCACGGCAACTGCTGGTAGTCACAGCCCGTACGACAAACAACATCCGGCCACGGCAGAAC
>CAMLNG010000002.1 GCA_946481195.1 uncultured Chromatiaceae bacterium | reverse complement strand
CCACCAGGTACCTGCATCGGGTAAACGTGTTCTTTCGGGTCGACATGGATATCGAGGAACACCAGTTTATCTTTCAGCGCGAATGCCCGCTCCAGTGCCGGTTCCAGTTCTTCCGGGCTGGTCACGCGGATGCCGACGTGGCCATAGGCTTCCGCCAGTTTGACGAAATCCGGCAGCGAATCCATATAAGAGCTGGAGTAGCGGGAGTCATAGTTCATATCCTGCCACTGCTTCACCATGCCCAAGTAGCCGTTATTCAGATTGATGATTTTGACGCCAAGACCATATTGTTTGCAGGTCGACAGCTCCTGAATATTCATCTGAATGGAGCCTTCACCGGTGACACACACCACTTCGGCGTCCGGGTAATGCAGCTTGACGCCCATCGCCGCCGGCAGGCCAAAGCCCATAGTGCCGAGGCCACCGGAGTTGATCCAGCGGTTCGGTTTGTCGAATTTGTAATACTGCGCCGCGAACATCTGGTGCTGGCCAACGTCGGACGTGACATAAGCATCGCCTTTGGTGTGACGCCAGACCGCTTCAATCACCGACTGAGGTTTGAGCAGGTCGGTGCGGTGCTCAAAGCGGCCACCGTGCACTTCCCGCCATTGATTAATCTGATTCCACCACTGACCCAGCGCCGCCTGGTCCAGCGTGTTGCCGTGTTTTTCCAGCTGATGCAGCATTTCCTGCAGCACCGGTTTCACCAGACCGACAATCGGCACGTGTGCTGTGATGGTTTTGGAAATACTGGCCGGATCAATGTCGATATGGATGATGGTCGCATTCGGGCAGAATTTCTTGGTTGCGTTGGTAACGCGGTCATCAAAACGCGCACCCACGGCAAAAATCACGTCGGCATTGTGCATGGCCTGATTGGCTTCATAACTACCGTGCATGCCGAGCATGCCGATAAACTGCGGATCTGTCGCCGGATAAGCGCCCAACCCCATCAGCGTGTTGGTGACCGGCAGATTGAGTTTCTTCGCCAGTTCGGTCAGCTCTGCTGAGGCCTGACCTAAAATCACCCCGCCACCGGAGTACAACACCGGTTTTTTCGCGGCCAATAAGGTTTGCAGCGCTTTTTTGATTTGGCCCGGATGGCCTTTGGCATTCGGGTTGTAAGAACGCAATTTGATGTCTTTCGGATATTCGTATGGGAACTTCTGGTTCGGCATCGTCATATCTTTCGGAATATCCAGCACCACAGGGCCAGGCCGGCCGCTTTGGGCGATATAAAAAGCTTTTTTCACCATATAGGGAATATCGGCCGGATTGCGTACCGACATATTGTGTTTGACGATGGGGCGGGAGATGCCGAGCATGTCGGTTTCCTGGAAAGCATCATCGCCAATCAGATGGCTCATGACCTGACCACAGATCACCACCATTGGAATCGAATCCATGTAAGCAGTGGCAATACCGGTGACAGCATTGGTGGCGCCGGGGCCTGAGGTGACGAGCACCACGCCGGCTTTTCCGCTGGCACGGGCATAGGCATCCGCCATGTGGGTGGCGGCTTGCTCATGACGGACCAGCACATGTTTTACCTCGGTTTGCTGAAACAGCGCATCGTAGATATGTAACACGGCGCCGCCGGGGTAACCATAAACGAATTCGACTCCTTCATCACGAAGGGCCCGAATCAGCATGGCGCCGCCAGACAGCAGTTCTGGTTGGTGTTGTTGGCTCATTTTTACTCAGGTCTCATAGTTTGCGTAGGCACAGGTGTACCGATCAGCCATAGGCATGCCGGTTGGGTTCTTGTCGTGGGACAAGCAATTCTGCTTACGTGGAGAATTCACAGGGGTAAGACTGTGAAAAAAATCAAACTACGGCCTTTATCGTTGGATACGCCTCCGCTGCAGCGCAGTCAGGGCGGGTTTATGGGCAGGCTCGCTACGCCGTACTTTACGGGATCTGGTCCGGCCTTGCCAGCTCTTTTTTCGCGGATCCGCTGCAGTTTTTTTGCGTTCACTGCGGGGATAAAATCAGCACAACGCCTTGCAAATCAAGGGTCGCAGCCACATAGTAAGCAAAGTTTCATTCGCACAGAGATTTTATCGGTGTTAAGCAATCAGATTGATGTCAGTTTTGACAACGTACGTGAATTACTGGAGCTGTCGCAGCAAAAGCTGGTGATTTTTGATTTTTGGGTTGCGCAGCATGAGCCTTGCCAGCAGATCCTGTTGGTACTGGAAAAAATCGCCGGCGATTATCCAGAGCATTTAGTGCTGGCCAAGGTTAATTGTGACACCGAACAACAGCTGGCGATGCAGTTTGGCGTGCGCTCGTTGCCAACAGTGCTGTTTATCCGCAATGGTCAGCCGGTCGATGGCTTTGCCGGTGTGGAAACTGAAGGGCAGGTCCGTGCCCGGCTGGAACCATTTCTACCCAAACCGGAAGACCTGCTGCTACAGCAGGCATTACCATTGCTGGAAGCACAGCAGTGGCAGGAAGCCTACCCACTGCTGAAAAGCGCCCATCAGCTGGCGCCGCAGCGCGTGGATGCCCGTCTGCAGCTGGCTTATTGCGCAGCGTCACTCGGCCAAATCGCACTGGCAGAAGAGCTGTTAGCGCCGGTGTTGCTGGCTGATCAGGATGCTTTATATCATCAGGTCAAAGCGCTGATTGAACTGGCGCAGCAAGCTGCGGAAAGTCCGGAGATCCGGGCGCTGGAACAACAGCTGGCGGCTGACCCCGCCAATCTGCAACTGAAACAGCAACTGGCAGTGCAATATCAGCAGGTGCAGCGCTTCGCTGACGCTTTGGCGTTATTATTCAGCATTCTGCAGCAGGATTTAAGCTTTGGAGACAGTAAGAAGCTAATGTTAGATATGCTGGCGGTGTTACCAAAAGGTGACGCACTGGCCGGTGAGTACCGGCGCAAACTCTATAGTTTGTTGTATTAATCATTCAGACGGTATCGTCTGATCACTTGAACCCCGGCGCAGCCGGGTGCAATCACAAGGAAATTCAATGCGCTTGCAGACTTATTACTGCGCTTTGTTGTCAGTGCTGTTGTTCAGCAGTGCCCAGGGCCGGGCCGATTCCGCTGAACAGTTATTTGCCCGTTTTGAACCGGCGTTATTGCAGGTCCGGGTACTGGAACAGGCCTCAGGGGCCAAAGCCGCGATTGGCACCGGCTTTGTGCTGGAAGAACCGGCTCTGGTCGTCACCAATTATCATGTCGTGTCTGAAGCCGTTTTATCGCCGGAAAAATACCAGCTGGAATATCTCAATGCCAGTCAGCAAAAAGGGACATTGCAGGTGCTGGCAGTTGATGTGATCAATGATTTGGCGTTAGTCAGCACCGATTACCGCGCGCCGCAGCCATTTAAAATTCAGACTGTCAAACCGGTGCAGGGCGCGACGATTTATTCGCTGGGCAATCCGCATGACCTTGGCATGATTCTGGTGCCAGGTACTTACAACGGTCTGCAGAAATACAGTTATTACCCACGGATCCATTTTACCGGCGCGGTCAATTCCGGTATGAGCGGTGGCCCGGCAGTGGATGCCAGTGGCCAGGTGGTCGGCATTAATGTGGCTTCCGCGGGCAATCAGCTCGGTTTTCTGGTACCGGCCGATGCGTTGCAACAGTTATTGGCGCGTTATCAGCGCGAAGGACAAAGCAAAGACTTAAAAGCGGATATCGAACGCCAGCTGCTGAGCAGCCAGCAAGCGATGTTCAGCCAAATTCTCAATGCCGACTGGAAACTCAAAGACTTTGGCACCGGTAAAGTGCCGGATGAAGTGGTGCCTTTTGTGCGCTGCTGGGGCGAATCTAATGTGGAAAAAGATAAAGAAACGCTGAAAAAAGTCACAGCTTTTTGTAGTCAGAGCGAAGAAATTTTCCTGTCGCAGCATTTCACTTCTGGCCGGGTGGAGATGCAGTTTGAGTGGCTGGAAGCCAAAGACTTACATCCGTTGCAGTTTTTTAGCCTGTACGAACAAAACATTTCCCGCGCCAGTGCCGACAATCAGGCGCTAAAGGAAGATGTGACCGCATTTGAGTGCCAGCACCGGGTAGTGCGTCTGGCCGGTGGCCACCATGCGAAGACGATTTACTGCGTGCGGGCTTATCGTGACTATGCCGGTTTGTACGATGTGTTGTATCTGGCGGCATCGCTGGATCAGCAACAGCAGGGGCTGGTCAGTCACTACACACTGTCAGGTGTTAGTCAGGAAACCGCCAGAGCCTTTAGTCAGAAATTCAGTGGGGCTGTGTCATGGCAATAATTATTGAAGTGCTGAATAAACAGCATAAAGTGACAGAGCGCCATCGTTTTGCCCAAACACGGATTGCGCTGGGCCGCGCCTATAACAATGATCTCATCCTGTATGACAAACATGTCAGCCCGCACCATGCTGAGCTGGTACAGGCGGAAGACGGTCGCTGGCAGCTGGTCGATTTGGCTTCGCTCAATGGCAGTTTTGTCGAGCCCTCGGTGGCTGTGACGCAAAGTACCGAGCTGCAGAGCGGTCAGTTATGCTGGCTGGGCGAGCAGGCTATTCGGGTTTATGACGAACACCATCCGGTGCCGCCGGCCCTACCTTTTAATAATATTGAGCAACGCCTGCGTCGCTTTGGTCATCCTGCGCTGATTGTATTGCTGGCGCTGTTTTTGATTGCTGAAGAATTATTCGGCCTGTGGCTGACAGCGCCGGAGCCAGGCCAAGGGCGCTGGTCGCGTAATCTGCTGAATTTACCGTTATTGATGCTCGGCCTCGCGTTGTGGCCGGCATTGCTGGCACTCTGGGCCAAAATCAATCAACACGAGGCCCGGTTTCTGCCACAGCTTGGTATTACTTTTAGTGTTGTGGTGTTGATGGAATGCTGGCAGGCGCTGATGACAGTGCTGAATTTCAGCCTGGACGGTGCTGCTGCTGTGGTCTGGCTGGCGGATATCGGTCAAACCGCTTTGGTGATTTTGTTGTTGTCGGCAAACTTTTATCTGGCGTTGCAGCTGTCGGTCGTGCGGAAAGTCGCGCTGGCGACCGGACTTGGCTTGTTACTGAGTCTGCAGGGCGTGGCGGTGTCGGTGTTGTTTGAAGATCAGGGGCAGTTAGCACCACAATTCGACAATAGCCTGATGCCACTGACTTTTTATCTGAATAAGCCGATAGACAGTGCCGGGTTTGACAAGGAAAGTGCCGAGTTATTCCGGCTGACTGATGAAGCCCGGCTGGAACCTGCCGAATAACAAAGGGTGTTGGCGGGGCGTCAGCCCTGCCGGCGCTGCCAGATCTGACGGATTTGGTTGGGTAAGGTCATAGGGTCAAAGGGTTTAACCACGACATCGCTGGCGCCTAAGGCTTTGTAAGATTCAATTTCGCTGGATTGCACTTTGGCGGTCATAAATACCACCGGCACGTCAGTTAAATCGAATTGCTGTTGCAACTGTTTGAGTGTGCTGGGGCCGTCCATCCCTGGCATCATCACATCCAGCAGGATCAACTGCGGTTGAAATTGTGGATATTGTTCCAGTGCCTGTGCGCCGCCGTTACAGGTACAGACTTCGAAGTGGCCGACTGCTTCGAGTGCAACCCGGGCTACCATCTGGATCGAAGGATCATCTTCCACATGCATGATTTTTTTCAGTTCTGTCATCTTGTATCCTGCCATTTCAGCTGCCCGTTCAGTCTGTCACAAGCCTGCCGGGATTGCCAGTTTCTGCCAGAAGGCTTGTATTGATGTCGTTGTTTGTAAAGTTGTTTTTCGAGCTGGACAACCTGCTGCAGCAGTACAGTTCACTGTGGCAGTTTCAGCCGATGCAGGCGGACTGGCCAGTGGAACTCGACCCGGCGTTAACCAAGCTGCTGCAGAGTTTCAGCTTAGAAGACTGTGCCCGCATTGATGCCAGCCCAGCGCTGCAACAGCAGTATTTTTCCGCTTACTTCCCGCAGCTGTTTGCGGTGTTGCCATCATTGCCGCAGGAGTGTGCTGAACCTGCGAAGGCGCTGCCATTTTGGCTCAGTACCGACATCAGCGGCCGTAAATGGCAGCAAATCACCAGGCTGGCGGCCAGTGTCGGGCAACCCGGCCGGCCTGTACTGGAATGGTGCGCCGGCAAAGGGCATCTCGGCAAAGTGATGAGTTTTCTGTATCAGGCGCCGGTCACCAGTCTCGAATGGCAGCAAAGTCTGTGTGATGCCGGGCAGCAGCGAGCCGCCCAGCTCGGTCTGGCGCAGCAGTTTGTCTGTGTGGATGTACTGAAGCAGCCAGTAACGCCTTATCTGCAAAGCCAGCAACAATTGCTGGCGCTGCATGCCTGCGGTGATTTACACCGGGTGGCGGCGCGCGAAGCTGTGGCTGCCGATTGTCAGGCACTCGCCTTAGTACCTTGTTGTTACCATTTGCAGCAGGCAACGCTGTATCAGCCGTTGTCTGGTGTGGGGCAGCAAAGCCCACTGCAACTCACGAAAGCCGACTTGCGGCTGGCGGTACAACAAAGTTGTACCGGCGGCGAGCGGGTGGCGCGTTTGTCTCAGACTGAAATGTTATGGCGGCAACTGTGGCGGGTCTGGCGGCGGCAACAGGGCCTTGGGTATCAGCCGCTGCGCTCGGTCGGTAAACACTGGTTTAGTGGTGATTTAACCGATTTTCTGGTTTTTGCCGGTGCTGAACATCAACTGGCTCCGCCGGATGTGGGCAGAGTGCCGGTTTTACTGCAACAGGCCGAACAGGCACTGCTGCAACAACGGCAACTGGAGCTGGTGCAGCATCTGTTTCGCCGGCCGCTGGAGTTATGGCTGGTGGCAGATTTGGCGCTGTATCTGCAGCAGCAAGGCTATCAGGTGCAGCTCAGAGAACTTTGCGCTGCCAGCCTGACGCCGCGCAACCTGCTATTGCAGGCAGTGAAAACCGCCTAAGACGGGCTGGTGCAATCCAGTTGTTGTTTTAGTGTGTTGTCCGGCGCCGCCAGGCAAGCCGCAATACGCTGATCTTTATCGACCCAACGCTGATTCAGCCACATTTGGAACTGCTGGCGGAAGGCTTCATTCTGGAAATAATCGCCAATGATTTGCGCATCGACCGGCAACACATCCACCTGGATCACAACCCGTTTTAACCGGCCGAGTAACATCGCCACCAGCACATGGCGCGGGTTGTCAGGGTAAATCAGCGTGACATCCAGCACCGCATCAAACAACGACCCCATGCTGGCCAGAGTAAATGCAATACCACCGGCTTTGGCCGGCAGCAAAAAGCGGAATGGACTGTTTTTTAACCGGTGTTTGGCAGCGGTAAAACGGGTGCCTTCGACAAAGTTGATAATGGTCGTCGGCTGTTCGCGGAATTTCTCACAAGACTGGCGCGTGGTTTCGATATCTTTGCCCTGCAGCGCCGGGTTTTTGCGGATCTGTGCCTGGCTGTAGCGTTTCATAAATGGCATATCCAGTGCCCAGGATGCCGAGCCGATAAAAGGCACCCACTTTAACTCTTCTTTTAAGAAGAACTTCGGTTCCGGAATACGATCCAGTGCAAACTGACTCAGTACCGGGATATCCAACCAGCTGCGATGATTAGAGATCAACAAATACCAACGCTGCGGCGACAAACGCGCTTCGCCTTCGATTTGCCATTCCACTTTGTTGAAAAGTTCAATCAGCTGGCGGTTATGCAAGGACCAGTGCCGGTAGGCCCAGTGCGCGACTTTGGATACCCGCAGCCTTGCCGCTGGCATCGGCAGCAGCAATTTAACTACACCGCACAAGGTGACAATCAGCCCCCACACCGTCAGGTTCAGCGTAAACAGCGGCAGTGACAACAGTAAAATCAGTGGTGCGGGAAGAAAAGCCAGCATCAGCGGGACTCCTGTTGTAATAAGGCGATTTGCCGGTCTTTATCCAGCCATAACTGGTTCACCCAGTGCTGGAATTGCTGGCGGAACTGCGCGTCTTCGTAATCACCAATCAGCGCTGGCTCTATCGGCAACACACGGACCCGAACTTTAATGTCATGCACTTTACCACTGATGTAATCCCAAAAACTCGGTGAGCCTTTCGGGTAATAAATGGTCACATCCAGTAATTTGTGCAGATGTTCACCCATGGCGTTTAACACAAAAGAAATGCCACCGGCCTTGGGTTTGAGTAAATGGGCAAATGGCGCTTGTTGTTTATTGTGTTTTTCCGGTGTGAACCGGGTGCCCTCAAGGAAATTCATCACCGACACCGGTTTATAACGAAACTTTTCACAGGCCTTGCGGGTAGTTTCAACGTCTTTGCCTTTTAATTCCGGATGTTTGGCCAGGAATGCGGCGCTGTAGCGTTTCATAAATGGAAAATCCAGTGCCCACCAGCACAGGCCAATCACAGGTACATAAATCAGCTCTTTTTTCAGAAAGAATTTCAGGAACGGAATTTGCCGGTTAAAGACTTTTTGCAGTACCAGGATATCGACCCAGCTCTGATGATTGGCAACCACCAGATACCAGTCTTTCAGGCTCAGCGTTTCCAGGCCTTTGACGTCCCAGCGAATACGGGTAAAGAGTGCGGTGGTGCAATTGTTGATGGAGATCCACGCACTGGCACAGGCGTCTAACAGCCAGGTCATCCAGGTTTGCCAGCGTTGCACCGGCGGCAATTTCAGTACCGCCAGGCACAGAATAGGCACGGCCCAAAACAGGGTATTGCCGATATACAACAAGAAAGATACCAATCCAATCAAAGGCTTGGGCAAGAAATGCAGCATCAGTTCTCTCCATGTGAAACTTCGGTCATAGCAAGCAAAAAAAAGAGCAAGTCTGGCCTGCTCTTTGATATACGTCACTCGGAGCAACTGAACTGCTCCGACCTGTACAGTCTACCTTAATCTTCGAAGTAGGTGTAGCCGTAGACGCCCGCTTTCAGTTCTTCCAGCATGGCTTGCTGTGTTTCAGTGCTGAAGCTGCTGCGTCCTAACTGATTGGAGTAGGAATTAATCAGTTTTTCTGCATCAAAGGCGACGTAACGTAACACGTCTGCAACCGTATCGCCTTTAATGGCGTTCGCCAGAGAATAAGTACCGTCCGGGTTCAGCTCGACATGGACCGAATCGGTGTCGCCAAACAGGTTGTGTAAATCGCCGAGGATCTCCTGATAAGCGCCGACCATAAACATACCAATCAAATACTGCTCGTCTTCTTTATATTCCGGCAGCGGCAGGCTGCTTTCGATCCCGTTGCCGTCAGCATAGCTTTTCAGCGCGCCGTCAGAGTCACAGGTGATGTCCTGAATAATGGCGCGGCGGTCCAGCGCTTCATTCATCCGTTCCAGCGGCATCACCGGGAACAGCTGGTCAATACCCCAGGCGTCCGGCATCGACTGGAACAATGAGAAGTTCACGAACAGCTTGTCGGCCAGTTTTTCGTTCAGTTCGTCGTGAATTTCACGGTGCGAACGTGAACTTAAGTCCAGCATGTCCTTCACTTTGTTGATGGTGGCAAAGTAGATTTGCTCCAGCAATGACCAGTCTTTCAGCGTCAGCAGGCCATGCACATACTGCGCATGCGCATCGGTGAAATAGTGCACCGCGTCGTGATAGGCTTCCACGGCTGAGCGTGGCGTCACGTTCTGATAAGAATCCCACAGCGCCCACACCACTTGTGGTGAATCTTCTGAAGGTTCCGGCAGGTAACGCAGGCCCGGTGCGCGTTCAACGTCGATCGCATCTGTCACCAGCACGGCGTGGTGCGCAGTCATGGCACGGCCGGATTCGGTGATGATGTTCGGATGCGGCAAGTCGTATTCGTCACAGACTTCTTTTAAGCCGAATACCACGTTGCGGGCATATTCATACATGGTGTAGTTCATCGAACAGGCTGAACGTGAGTTCGAACCTTCGTAATCGACACCCAGACCACCGCCGACGTCGACTGTGGTGATAGGCACACCCAGCGTGCGCAGTTCGGCATAGTGCCGTGCGCATTCGCGGATGGCGTTGTGAATATCGCGGATATTGGCAATTTGTGAGCCGATATGGAAATGCACCAGCTGTAACAGGTCCAGCTTGCCGGCTTCTTTTAAGATATCAATGGCTTGTAGCACTTGCGTTGCAGTTAAGCCAAACTTGCCTTTTTCACCGCCGGTGTTTTGCCATTTGCCTTTGCCAACTGAATTCAGCTTGATGCGGATGCCGATGAGTGGCGCCGCGCCTAAGCTGTCGATTTCGCGTAGCAAAGTTTTTAATTCAGTCAGTTTTTCTACAACCACATACACAGTGTGGCCCATCATCTGGCCGATAGTGGCCAGGCGCAGGAATTCACTGTCTTTATAACCGTTACAAACGATTTTCAGTGGTTTTTCGGTGACGCCCAGAATCGCCATCAGTTCAGGTTTTGAACCTGCTTCCAGACCAACTTTATTGCTCGAATGCACCAGCTTTTTCACCACGGAATATTGCTGGTTCACTTTGATCGGATAAACAGCAGTGTATTCGCCCTGATATTCGCGTTCAGCTTTGGCTTTGGCGAAGGAGCTGATTAAGGTTTCAACCCGGTGCTGCAGGATGTCGGTAAACCGCACCAGCACAGGTAAAGTCAGACCTTCTTGTTTAAAACGTGCTGTCAGTTCCGGGAAACTAATGCCCGGTTTGCTATGATCCTGATCCGGATAAGCAACGAGATCGCCATTGGCGTTGACGTCAAAGTAGCCTTCGCTCCAGACTGCAACGTTATAAATAGATCTTGCTTTGTCGATACCCCATTCTGCCATTGTCGTGCCCTTAGAAAAAATAGGCCGCCATTTTATTCGTATCGGCGGCAAAAAAACATGAAAAGTTTGTCTCAGGCAGGCTTCACTGGCAAAATATTTGGCCCCTGAATCAGTACCCGGAGTGAGACTATGTCAGAACTCAATTCACAACAGTGGTTTACCGAGATCTTCGCGCCAAGTGGCAGTGCGTTTTCCTTAAGAACCGAGCAAAAATTAGCTGAAGTTCAGTCGCCTTTCCAGCACATTGAAATCTATAAAACCACCGATTTTGGCAATCTGATGGTGATCGATGGCGTCATTATGCTGAGCACCCGTGACAATTTCCTGTATCACGAGATGCTGAGCCACCCGGTGCTGTTCACCCACCCAAACCCGCAAAACGTCATCATCATCGGCGGCGGTGATTGCGGCACATTACGTGAAGTATTGAAACACCGATCAGTACAACAGGTCACGCAGATTGATATCGACGAACAAGTGACGCGGATGGCTGAGCGTTATTTCCCGGAGCTTTGTGCGTCGAATCAGGACCCGCGGGCCACACTGCTGTTTGCCGACGGAATTCAGTATATGCGTGACGCGGCGCCGGCCAGCGTCGACGTGGTCATTGTCGACTCGACTGACCCGATTGGCCCTGGCGAAGGATTATTTAACCGCGCCTTTTATCAAAGCTGTTTTGCTGCGTTAAAACCGGGCGGTATTCTGGTGCAGCAAAGCGAGTCGCCGCTGATTCACCTGCAGTTATTAAATGACATGCGGGTCGCGATGAAAGACGCTGGTTTTGCCGAGCTGCAAACACTGCAGTTCCCGCAGATGGTGTATCCGAGCGGCTGGTGGACTTGTACGCTGGCTCGTAAAGAGCAGGGTTTTGACGGCTTCCGGTTTGAGGCGGCAGCCAACCCGGGCTTTGACACTGAATACTACAACGCCGACATCCATCAGGCGTCTATGGCGTTGCCAAACTTTATGCGCCGGCAGTTAAAACCCTAGCCAAGACAACGGCCGCCTGACAGCGGCTGTTTTCTTATGTACAGGGTGTACCGCCCACCGCAAACGCACAGAGCAGTGTTGGTAAATAAAAAAGGGATGCATAAAACCACCTGCACCCCTGGGGACAAAAGGTCAGCTGCGCTTATTGACTGATCAGCGGCTCTATCTGAATTTCCACCCGACGGTTTTTCGCCCGGTTCGCTTCTGAAGTATTGGCTACCAGCGGTTGGTCCGGGCCTGCGCCCTGTGTGACTAAACGACGATCGTCGATGCGCTGTGCGCTCAAATAATTTTTCACTGTGTCGGCACGTTGTTGCGACAACCGCATATTGAGCTCGCGACCGCCGGTGTCATCGGTATGGCCGGTGATCACCAGCAGGGTTTTGTCGTATTCGGCCAGTACTTTGGCAATGTCATTGAGTACCGGGTAGAGCTCGGCGCGAATGTCACTGCGGCCTGATGCGAAGGTAATTTGTGACGGAATTTCCAGTTTTAACACGTCACCTTCGCGTTTCACCTGCACACCGGAACCGGCCAGCTGTTCTTCCAGCGCTTGTTCCTGATTATCCATGTAACGTCCAATCGCCGCGCCGCTGAGCGCCCCTAATACCGCACCTAAAGCGACACGTTTGTTTTTGTGATTGCCGGTAGCTTTACCGGCAACACCACCAACCACAGCACCAATAGCGGCGCCCCGGGTGGTATTGTCTTGTGGGAACTGGGCACAACCGGCCAGCGTCAGGCTGGCAGCAGCGGCAAGGACAGTCAGGCGGGATGCAGTCTGGCGAAGTGAAGTCATTAAAAAAATCCTGTGTTTCTGGATAAGAGAAAATGCATATGCGACTGAGTCTGGCGTCGCCGGGCTGAATTATGGCTGAATCAGCGGCAGTCCGGCAGCCGTTTAACCTGTGGTCGGTGCTGTTGACCGCACTTCACAACTAGACATTTATACGGCTAAACAGTTAAGCTGCCGCTTAATTAATCAAAGGCGGAGAAACAGGCAAATGGCGGGGTTGAGCTGGAAACGGATAGTGATCAAAGTCGGCAGTGCTTTGATTGCACCGGCAGGGAAAGGCACGTCAACCCGTTATCTGCTGGCCATTGCGCGCTTTATCAGTGAATGTAAATTACGCGGGATTGAAGTGGTGCTGGTCTCAAGCGGCAGCGTTGCGGCGGGACGCTCCGCCATTGAATTTACCCATCAGCCGCTGCCGATTAACGTGAAACAAGCCTTAGCCGCTATTGGTCAGGCGCAGATGATGGCGACCTGGAGCCAGTTACTCGACTGGCCCTGTGCGCAGATTTTACTGACCCATGCCGATTTGGCCGATCGGCGCCGTTACCTCAATATCGACAATACCTTACGCACTTTGCTGAGCCACGGCGCGCTGCCGATCGTCAATGAAAACGATACGGTGGCGACCAAAGAGCTGCGGGTCGGCGACAACGACAATCTGGCGGCGATGGTAGCCTCTGTGGTTGAAGCGGATGCGCTGATTATCTGTTCTGACGTCGATGGACTGTTTACAGCCAATCCGCGCACCGACGCAGCAGCACAGCTGATCCCCAGGGTCGAAGCACTGACCCCGCAGATTTATGCCATGGCCGGCGGCAGCCATCACAGCACCGGCACCGGCGGTATGGTGACGAAATTACAGGCCGCGGATAAAGCCACTGCAGTCGGTATTGACACCCTCATCATCAATGGTCAAAAAGCACAAAGTTTTGAAGATTTATTAGCCGGCAAGCCGGTCGGTACGCTGTTTGCCGCGCGCCAAAGCACAGTGAGTGCGAAAAAACACTGGTTATTGCATTCCAGCAAAGCCAGTGCCGAAGTCTGGCTGGACGCAGGCGCCGCACAGGCGGTGCAGCACAAAGGCGCATCGTTGCTGGCTAAAGGCGTAACCAAAGTACAGGGCGATTTTGATAAAGGTGACGCCGTCTGGTTAGTGGCGCCGGATGGCAGCAAAATTGCCAAAGGCGTCAGTCAGTACAACGCCGCGGAATTGAATAAAATCAAAGGCATCCATAGCGATCAAATCGCCACTGTATTGGGGTATTGCCCAAGCGAGGTGGCGGTGCACCGGGATGATTTAGTGGTACTACAGGGAGCCTGAGATGCAAACCGAAGCCAAAAACAACACATTTGATGTCGTCGCCTTATGTCAGGCGGCGCGGGTCGCAAGCCGGCAACTGGCGCAGCTCTCTGAAGCGCAAAAAAACCATATTCTGACCGATATGGCGGACGCGTTGATTGCCGCGACGCCGGCCATTCTGGCCGCCAATGCGCTGGATATGGCCGCAGCGCGGGAAAAAAATCTGGCGCCTGCGATGGAGGACCGACTACTGCTGAGCGCAGAGCGGCTGGAAAACCTGGCTGGTGCCGTGCGGCATATCGCCGCATTGCCGGATCCGGTCGGCCAAATCCGTCAGCTGGCGCCCCGGCCCAACGGTATTCAGGTGGGCCGGATGCGCATCCCGCTTGGTGTCATCGCGATGATTTATGAAGCGCGGCCAAATGTCACGGCGGATGCAGGTGCATTGTGTCTGAAATCCGGCAATGCGGTGATTTTGCGCGGTGGTCGTGAAGCCTTGCAGTCGAGCCTGGCTATTGCGGCTGTGCTGCAGCAAGTGCTGGAAAAACATCAGGTGAACCCGGCGGCTATTGCGGTATTACCAGACCCGGACCGGGCCATCTTACTTGAATTACTGCAACAAAAAGACCATGTCGATTTAGTGATCCCGCGCGGTGGCGAAGGTCTGATTCATTTTGTCAGCGACAACAGCCGTATTCCGGTGATCCAGCATTACAAAGGCATCTGCCATCTATTTGTCGATAAAGCCGCCGACCCCAACAAAGCCTTAGCGCTGCTGCTCAATGGCAAAACGCAAAGGCCTGGCGTTTGTAATGCGCTGGAAACCTTGTTAGTGCATCAGGATATAGCCCCAGCCTTTTTGCCACTGGCGGGCGCTGCTTTGGCCGAGCAAGGTGTGCAGGTATTTGCTTGTCCGCACAGCCTGAATTATTTCAGTAATGCGCAACCGGCCGGCCCGGCGCAATTTGATACGGAGTATCTGGCGCTGGCCTTGTCAGTGCGGGTAGTGAATAGCTTTGCCGACGCAGTGGCGCATATCGAGCAGCACAGCTCGGGCCACACCGAAGTGATTTGTACCCAGGACATCAGTCGGGCACAGCGCTTTTTAAAACAAATCAATTCCGCTGTGGTGATGGTGAATGCGTCGTCGCGCTTTTCCGATGGTGGTGAATTGGGGCTCGGCGCTGAAATTGGTATATCTACCAGTAAGTTACACGCCTACGGTCCGATGGGGCTGGAGTCTCTGACGACGGAAAAGTATATCGTCATTGGCGACGGCCAGGTCCGGCAATAACAGTGATGGCCCGCTGCTCCGGTGCAGCAGCGGGTGCTACCATCAGTTGGATTAATTGCGGATGGTGTCGTTGCGGTTCCACAAATTCTGATGTTTCAGATAACTGAAAAATTCATCCGGATTCCAGCACTTCGGGATAAGATCGGTGTTAACCCTTTCCTCAAAATTCGACACCAGCTTGCTTAAGATTTCACGCAGCCGCTCTTCACTGATGCGTTCCAGTTTTTGCTGCGCCACCGGGAAATACAGATTGTTTTCGGCACTGACCACCACATTCACGCCAAAAGTGTTAAAGGTCAGATTGCGGGTGACTTGCCGGCACACCGGCTGTTCCGGTTCAAGCGGATACAGGCCGTTGACGATGGCATATTCGTAACGGTCCAGATCCCGTTTATCAGAGTCTTTCGGGATATAAGTAATGCCGAAACCTTGCGGAAAATAACCGGTAACAGTGAGCAGGCTTTGTACCACTGCCGCCGGATACCAGCCTTTTTCCACCCCGGCTTTGAGCAGCGGCCCGACTTTGGGCAGGCTGTCGTAGCTGTAATTTTGCTTTGACGGTAACACCACTGAGGTGTAAACCTGCGGGATTTTCAATAAGTTACCAATGCCGTCTTCCGGGGTGATCGCCGAACGCAATAAATGTAAGGCAAAGGCCTGTTTGTCCTCTTCCACCATCATAAACAATTCACGCTCAGCCCTGGAGTTGCCAATATATTGGTCCAAGCCCAGCCCCTCCTGCAGGTACAGCTGGCTTTGTTCAAAGCTGATTTGCAGTAATTGCTGACGCTGCTCAGGCGGCAATAGCCGGTATGGGTCCTGATCGCCGTCCGGCCCATACAACAGCTGTTGTACCTGTGGGTGTTGCAGGCCGATGTCCTGAATCAGGCAAGCCATCACCAGCGGGATCTGCACTTCTTCGAGGAAAGCAGACGCGGTATCTGCCGCGGTATTCAGCGAATCAGCGACTTTAGCCAGCACAAAGCGGTTTTTAATCTGTTTGTCGACCAGCAATTGTTTTAACAGTAAAAGTGCCAGGATGGCTTTATACAAATGCTTATGGCGCTGGTTGGTCATGGCGATATGTTTGCCATAAGTCGGGGACAGCAGCTGAATGGTACCCAGAGCGCGGGCGGCGAGCTGGCGGGATTCTTCCTCGCTGTCGCCCTGGATCAGCTCAACAATATGCCGGGCCACACCTTTGAGCTGGCGAATGCGATCTATCCGGTTATCTTGTTGTTGTTTCAGGCTTTCTTTCAGTTGCTGACTGACCTCGGTCAGTTTGAGTTCCAGTTTATGCCGGGCGCCTTTACTGGCATCGTCGAGGCGGCGCTGCAACTCGGTTTTATGTTGTTGCAGCTGGTCTATTTCGCGTTGTTCATGGCCCTGAAAATACCAGGCGGCCTGCTCATATATTGACTGGCGCTGACTGCTGTTGTCGTAAATTTTACTCAGCAATTCTTTGATGATTTTTGTGGCCGCGTTTGCCCCGTATAACGCCTGATTCATGCGCCAGGTTCCTTTGCCTTTTCAGGTACAATAAAGTTCCATGATGACACAACTGTAGCTGTTTTTTCAGCCCATGCCAGCGCGGCGCGCTGGCGATCTGTCCGGAAAATTAGACAAGACGCACTTCATTTGCTTTTCTTAAACAATTAATAACTAAAGGAAAATTTTTGTGCATATTGCGGTGATCGGGGGCGGTATTAATGGCGTGACTTCGGCCTGGCAGCTGGCACTGGCGGGGCATCAGGTCGAATTGTTTGAGCGTGATGGTCTGATGCAGGCGACCAGTGCAGCATCCAGCAAGTTGTTACATGGTGGCCTGCGCTATCTGGAACAGGGTGAGTTCCGGCTGGTGCACGAAGCACTGCAGGAACGGCGCTGGTGGATTAAAAAAGCACCGCATTTAACCCGGCGCCTGCCCATTCTTTATCCGATTTACCGCAGTGGCCGCCGGTCACGCTGGCAGCTGAAAATCGGCCTGTGGCTGTATGATTTGCTGTCAGGGCGTAAAGGCATTGGCCGCCATCGCTGGTTGAATACACAGCAGACTTTGCGTTGCAGCCCGGATTTGCAGCCGGACGGTTTACTCGGCGCTTTTTTGTTTTTTGATGGCCAGATGGACGACCAGCAGCTTGGCCTTTGGGTCGCAGAGCAGGCACGCCAGCATGGCGTGTTGTTGCACGACCATCAGCCGGTGCAGGCGTTGCAGACGGATGGTCAGTTGCAACTGGCCAGCGGCGAATGGCGCCGGTTTGACCGCATTATCAATGTGGCAGGTCCCTGGGCGAATCAATTGCTTGAGACCTCTGGTCTGGCCGTGCAGCAACCGCTGGACTTAGTCCGTGGCAGCCATCTGCTGTTACCGCCGCTGTGCCGCTATGGCCATATGCTGGAAGTGCCCGGCGAAGCCCGCATTGTCTTTGTGTTGCCATTTAAAGGGCAGACGCTGCTCGGCACGACCGAAGTGCGGCAGCAGCTGACTGAACCCATCAGCTGCAGTGATGCGGAACGTCAGTATTTGTTAAAGCTGTATAACCATTATTTTGTCACCAAGCGTTTTGATACTGATATTCAGCGTGAATTTGCCGGGGTGCGGCCTTTGTTAGGCGGCGCTGATGATGCCAGTAAAGCCAGCCGCGAATATGCGATGCACTGGCAGCAGGCGGTTCTGACCGTCAACGGCGGCAAATGGACGACAGCGCGGGCATTGGCGAAACAAGTGGTGGCGCAGGTGCTGCAGAGTAACAAGCTCTAAAAAAAGCAGCCGGCTGAACGCCGGCTGTTGTTTCGACCAATTGAGTCATGCCGGATCAGGGCTTGGCGCTGCCTGCTGCGCCAGCTTTGTCCGGGGTTGTTGCATTCTGCTCCGGCTGTGCTGTGGACGCCCCCTGAGCTGCCGTTTTACCAGGCTGCAGTTGTTGGCTCAGCTTGTCCAGCGCTTGTGTGCCCGGGTTTTGTGTTGGGCCCGCCACTTGTTGCTCTGCCGGTTTGCTTAGCTTCGCCAGATTGGTGCTGACCAAACTTTGATACTGGCTTTGCCCGATACTGAACACGGCATCCACATCTGAGCGGCGCAGCCAATATTGCCCGCCGGCTTCGGCCAGCTGCAGGCTCAGATCGCTGGTTTTCCCGTCGCGGTTGGCTGCGGTTATCGTCAGGCGGGGCGCTTTCTCCAGCGCGGCTGTGGCTTCTGCTGTTGGCTTCGCGGCATATTGCTGCACGGTCAGCGTTTGCAGGCTATTCAGCAGCTGGTTGGCCTGATTTTGATCCAGCGCCGGTGCTGCCGTGTCAGCAGCAGGGGGCAGTCCTGCCAATTGCCAGACAGGCTTATCCGTTTTTGCGGTCGTGCCTGTCGCTGCTGGCTGGGCTTTTAGCAAGCTGAAGTCTGGCCCGCGTACCGCCTGAATATCTTTGAATGCCAGCTGATTTTTGTCCAGCCACTGCTCAGGCTCCACGCTGAGTTCATAGCTGTTCAGCGCAATCTGATAAACCGCATTGTCCCCGTCGCGGCGTAAATATTGCTGACGGAAACCAGCACTGTCGCCAAGCCAGAGAGTTTGCACTGTATCAGTGCTGGCGGCTTTGAGCTGCAGCTGCCAGTGGTACTGGTCCGGCGCGACGGCAAACCGGCGCTGACTGTCGGCAGAATCGGCCAGCGGCCAGTTCAGCCGGGCTTTTTGCAAATCGGTCAGCAGTTGCTGCACTTTGGCAGGGTTAGCCGCTAACCAGAGCGGCTGTTCAGCGCTACCAGCGTTAAACTGCCACTGGCCGTTCTGTTGACGTAAGCTGAAACTTGTCTCGGCGGCGGCAGTCGCATTTGCCTCTGCACTTGCAGCCTTGCCAGGTCCTTTGACCAGCGTTAATTCGGTCAAATCAACGCTAGCCAATAACGGCTGAGCCTGTGTCGGCTGATGATTGCCGTACCACAACAGCGCAGCGAGTCCAAGCTGGGCGGCCAGCAGTAGGGCTAAATGAGAAACTTGCATCAGATACCTCCGTTACATAGCCACAAGTTGTTGATAACGCGCTTTTTTACGGGCGTGCAGATAACGTTCCGCGCCAAACAGCAACATCAACAGCAGTAAGGCAATGCCATAGTTGGCATATTCCAGGACGCTGCGGCTATCCGGCGACAGCGCCGGTAAGGTACGGTTAAACTGCGCGCGGCTGCGGATTGAAGACAGCTCAGTGTCTGCCAGGGCAAAACTCAGCATGTTTTGCAGTAGCTGCAGGTTATTCAGATACTGGCTGCCATTGCTGCTGCCAGCCAGCTGCAGGGTTTGATCACTGAACATGCTGTTACTGGAGACCAGCAACAGCCGTGCGCCGGGGGCAGATTTTTTCAGCAAACCGGTATCACTTAGTGTCGGGTCCGCGCTGGCTTGTGTCTCTGCGCTGGATTTGTCGTCCGCTTTCGCGCTATCTGCCTTGGTTTCACGCAGCGGATGTGGTTTGTCGGCGAAATACGACTTAAATTCACCGCTGACCAGCACGGCAACAGCCGCAGCGCCGGTGCTCGCAGTGTCGCCCGGATAGCTAACCTGCCCGTCACTGCCAAGCGTTGGCATTACATCCAGGCTGTTGCTGCGCCAGCTGCCGGCCGACGTGCTGAGCAAGGTCTGATACTGCAGCGCCGGTTGCGCTGGTGGTGTGTCCTTGCTGTCAGGCAGTGGCTTCACGCTAATCGGCGAGGCCCATGGCACCGTCAGCTGCGGCAAATCACCGAGGATGGCCCGCTGATGTTGTTGTTCAGCAGTGCTGGCCGTCGCGGCGAAGTCCGCTGGCCGCAGATCGGCAAAGTACGGGTAGGGCAACATCGCCATTTGCTGGAAGCTGAAGCCACCGGCCTGACGGGTTACAGGCACCGGCAAGGTGCTGTGCTGCGGGTCCAGCACCAGCGTCTGTTCAATGCTGAGGCCCTGCGCTTTGAGGAAATCCTGCAAGCCGGACTGAACCTGAGTCAGCCCCAGGCTGCGCTGGCTGAGATTAACGTCATACGGCGAGGTCGCAGCGATGACGGTACCGCCTTGCATCAGGAACTGATCAACGGCAAATATTTGTTTTTCCGTCAAATCTTTTGGCGCCAGCAGTACCAGTACGTCAGCCTCGGCCGCAACTTTGCCGTCGGTTAAATCTTCGGCGACCACATTGAGTTCAGTGCCAATCAGTTCGCGCAGCTGGTTAAAAGTGCTGCCCGTTGCACCGTAACCGGCCGGCATGCTGCTGCCGCTGACCAGCGCGACGGTTTGCTCCAGGCCTGGCACAAAACGTTGTAAGGTCGCTTTGATTGACTGCTCAAGCGCGGTTTGATCCAAGGCTGACAGCGGAATGGCCAGCTCGCGCTCGCCCAGTTGCAGCGTCAGGAAGAACCAGAATGGTTGTGGCTGTAACAGGTCCACGACCATCGGCTGGGCACCGAAAGTGGTGCTGATCCGCTCAGTCACAGCCGGATCTGCCATCGATTGCTGTTGCAACGGCAGCTGCGCGCTGTGGCTGCCACGCAGTTGCTGCAGGCTTTGCGGTAACTGCTGCATCAGCGTTTTTAACTGCGCCGGCAGCTCAGCTTCAGGCGACACATAGGCATTTAAGGTTACAGTGCCGGGCAACTGTGCCAGCAGATCGCCACCGCTTTGATATTGTGCCTGCAGTTTTTTGATTTGCCGGCTGATATCGTATTCCGGGTTGCGCAGCAGCACTTGCAAGTCAGCTTCGCCCTGGGTTTTCACATCAATAAAATCCCTGAAACTCAGCACTTTATGCTCGGAGCCGTATTGCAGCAGCACATGGAAGTAGGAGCTGACAATAGCCGACTGATGCCGGTCCGCGACCTGAAAGGGCACAGGCTCAATCTGATACTGCTGATTGGCCTGTTGTTCCAGCTCGGCGTCTGTCGTCGGGTCTACCAGCTCCAATTTTACTTTGCCACGGCCAGCCACCTGATATTCCTTTAATAAATCCTGCAGCTGTGGCACCAGCGGCGCCAGTAGAGGGTGAGTATTGGCAGAGAAATAACCGCGGATCAGTAAAGGTTCCTTCAGGCCGGCCAGCTGCCGTTTACTGACTTCTGACAGCGAATACTGCGCACCGGCCGTGGTATCGAGCCGCAGTTGCGGCAACTGGCTCAGCCAGAAGTTGGCACCGATAAAATTGGCCGCAATCAGGCCGGTCAGCGCTGTTTTCGCCCACTGCGCCGGAGTTAGACGGCGCTCACGTGCCCAGCGTTCGCGCTCGAGCATCAGTGCGTTTAAGGCCAGAAATACTGCCACCAGTGACAGATAAAAATACAGATCCCGCAAATCAATCACACCACGGGTGATGGCGTCAAAGCGGCTGCTGGTGCTGATTTGTCCCAATACCGCCGCGACGTCGGCGCTGACCAGGCCAGCCAGCAGACTGGAACCCGGCAAGTAAAACAGCAGGCCCAGCAGCACTGCACCCAGCAGCGCCACAATAGCGTTGTCGGTCCGGCTCGAGACAAACAGCCCCATCGCCAGATAAGCCGCGCCTAAGAGCAAAGCCGCCAGATAACCGCTCAGGACGGGGCCCCAGTCGAGTTCAGCCAGCAGGCTGACGGTGACAGGGATTGGTAAAGTTAAGATCAGCGCCAGCAGCAACAGCAGGACACAAGCTATAAATTTACCGGCGATAAAATGCCACAGTGGTTGTGGACTGGTCAGAATATGCTCCAGCGTACCGCTGCGTCTTTCATCGCTCCATAACCGCATCGTCAATGTGGCGGCTAAAAACAGCAATAACAGCGGCATCCACTGAAATAATGGGCGAACGTCGGCGATATTGCGGGCAAAAAACGCCTCAGCCCAAAAAAATACAAAGAGCTCAATACTGATAAAGGCAAATAAAAACAGCCAGGCCAGTGGCGAGGCAAAAAATAGCGCCAGCTCTTTTTGGCAAATCCGGCGCACAGACAGATGATCAGGCTGCATGGGCGACCTCCTGGCGGGCGAACAGAGTTTCTAAATCCTGGCCTTGCAGGCTCAGCTGATATAAATCGCCGCCCTGCTGCACCACGGCGCGAGCCAGTGCCGCTATCGCCTGTTGATGGTCTGCAGAACCGGCGTCTTTAGCTTGTGGCAGGACAAACAGATAGTGTCCGCGGGCCGGGCAGGCACTGAGTGCAAGGGGGGTAACCTGCGGTAGCAATGACCGGATTTGCTGCTCATCCAGCGAAGTGTGCAGACTCAGCTGTTGGCCGGTCAGCTCAGCTAAACGGGCATCCAGTACTAATTCGCCTTGTTGTAACAGCAGCACGCGGTCACATAAAGCAGTGACTTCCTGCATGATGTGGGTCGACAAAATCACAGTCGCGTCGCGGGCAATATCTTTGATCAGCTGGCGCATTTGCAGCGTTTGTGTCGGGTCCAGCCCGTTGGTGGGTTCATCCAGGATCAACAGCCGTGGTCGGCCGAGCAGCGCCTGTGCCACGCCGACCCGTTGTTTATAACCACGCGAGAGAGTCGATACTTTTTGCAGCGCTTTGGCGCTGATATCGGTCGCCTGCATCACCCGCTTAATTTCCTGTGCTTTGTCAGCGCCGCTGAGGCCTTTGAGGCTGGCTGCGTAATCGAGGTAATCCGCCACCAGCATGTCCTGATACACCGGCAGGTTTTCCGGCAGATAACCGAGCTGACGTTGTAGCAGTTTGGCGGATGTGGCGAGGTCGGTCTGGTCCAGCCGCACAGATCCTGAGTGTGGCTCCAGATAACCCGACAGCATTTTCATTAAAGTGGTTTTACCGGCGCCGTTATGACCGAGCAAACCGACGATTTCACCGGCATGAATGGTGAAACTGACAGGTTTGACCGCGACATAGTCGTCATAACGCCGGGATAGTTGATGAACTTCCAGCATAAGGTCTCCTTTTCAGATTGAAACATCTTGGAAACCCGCAACGTGGTGGCCGAGCGAGCCGGGCTGGATGGTCCGGCAAAAGGGATTCAGTTCAGGCTGACTCTGGCTCCAGGCTGCGGGACATTCCGCAAAAAATCAGGCTGCAAAAAAGCTGAAATCAATATATGGCCGGCCGGAAAATTTTCAATTGGCCGCAGTGGTACAGCATATGGTACTGGTGGAGACGACGTGGTGATGGCTGGTGCTGATGTCTTTGACACGACCTCCGGCGTGCCGGAGGTTGTCTTGTCAGTGCGGGAACTGACCCGGATCAGGTCAAATCCAGCGCCAGAATTTTGGAACGGCGCTGATAGTTGTACAGCTGTTGTTTTTTCGCTGGTAGATCAGCAACGTCTTTCAGCTCAAAGCCGTGTTCGAGGAACCAGTGGATGCTGCGGGTGGTCAGTGCAAACAGCGTGTAGTACTTACGCTGGCGGGCCAGGCCGATGATATGTTTTAACAGCAGGCTGCCGCGGTCGGCGTCGCGGTAATTCGGGTGCACCGCCAGACAGGCGAATTCACCGACATTTTCCTCAGGGAACGGATACAAAGCTGCACAGCCAATCACCAGGCCGTCGCGTTCAATGACGACAAACTGGTCGATTTCCATTTCCAGCTGCTCGCGCGAGCGGCGCACCAGCAAACCCTGTTGCTCCAGCGGCCGGATTAAATCCAGGATGCCGCCGATGTCATTAATAGTGGCAAGGCGCAGCCGTTCTGCTGCTTCGGTGACAATTTGCGTACCGATACCATCCCGTGAGAACAGTTCCTGTAACAAAGCGCCGTTCATTGTGCTGCTGACCAGATGGCAACGCGACACACCAGCGCGGCTCGCGGTAATAGCGGCATGTAAAAAGGCCAATGTCGAAGTACAGGCGCGTTGACCCTGCTCCAGCTGTTGCAGCATGGTTTCAGCGAAATTAGGCATTAATTCCGCGATAATTTCACCATCTTCGTCGATAATGCCGCCATCATCGCTAAAGCCAATCATTTTGTCGGCTTTGAGTTTAATGGCGACCTGAGTCGCAATCTCTTCTGCGGTCAGATTAAAACTTTCGCCGGTGACCGATGCCGCAATAGGTCCCATCAGTACGATACAGTTTTGGTCGAGCTGGCGACGGATACCGGCCACGTCGATGCGGCGCACTTTACCGCTGTGGAAATAATCCACGCCTTCGTCAACGCCCAGTGGCTGTGCGATGACAAAGTTGCCACTGACCACGTTGATTTGGGCATTGTGCATTGGCGTATTGGACAAACTCATCGACAACCGGGCGGTGATATCCAGCTGCAATGCGCCGGCAACCTGTTTAATCAGCTGGAAGGAATCGTCGTCGGTCACGCGGATGCGATTGTGGTACTGAGCGGTTAAACCGGCCAGGTTCAGCGCATCATTGATCTGCGGTCTGGCACCATACACCAGCACAATCTTGATGCCTAGGGTATTAAGCAGAGCGATGTCGTTGATAATACTGCGAAAACCAGGTTGCGTAATGGCTTCGCCGCCCAGCATCACCACAAAGGTTTTGCCACGGTGTGCATTGACATAAGGGGCCGACTGGCGGAATCCATCAACAAGTTCAGTAGTACGCACGCTCTGTTTGTGTCCTTCTGTAATAGTGGCTCAGCGGCGCTGTGCCAGGTCATCGCTCAGTCATAAGCAGTTTGCATGACAGCGGTATGACAGATTGCAGTATAACCGCCAGCCTGCAGTTTGCAGATCGCAAGCCGCAGCCGCTGAACGGGGTAAGGGAATTGGCGCGTACTTTAATGGAAAAGTGGATAAATATCCAACAATTATTTGGCTGGATTTTATATTGTGCAAAGCTGTTTTGATAAGACTTTGATTCAGCGGCAAATGTGTTTTTGCGATGGTTTCTTTAGCAATGTTAATGAAAATATATCCAGTAAAACAGCATATAAATCTAAAAAACGGGCGCATCCCTGCGCCCGTATCGCAACAGGGTTTTGCTCAGCCAGGGCTACTGATGCTACAAACAAACTGCCAGCTGCCGTCACTGCCGGGTTTACTCTGCGTCCACCATTTCGCCTGATACAATTTGCCGGCATCCGACATGTAATCGCCGCTGCTGGCAAAACTTGGTCTGTTGGCTTCGTCTTTGCGTGGCCAGTTTGGGTAGGCGTAGATTTTCGCCGGGTCTACGCCGCCGCAAGTCTGGCCGTTTTGCGCCGGTTTTAAGTCGAGATTGACATAACCTGTGGCATTTTTCAGATAAAATCTGTTGCTGCCAATGGGTTGCTGCAGACTGATTTGACCGTTGCTGAGCACACCAATTTGCAGCAGATCACTGTGTAGGGTATTGACCTGCTGCGCCAGTTCCAGCGCCCAGTGCTGGCCGGTCTGATTGCTTGCGCTGATCAACAGCGATTTTTGCAGTTGTTCCGCCCCATTGGCGTCAAACACCCGTAACAATGCCGTTTCACCGGCTTTGCCAAGCTGTGTAGCCGTTAAATAAGCACCTTTGTCATGCCAGCTGCCACTGTTGCTGTCGCCGTTACTGAATTGCAGATCTGAGCAGTTGTAAAAACCTTCGCCGACCACATCCTGCCGCTGCCAGCGCGTATACAACACGGCGTTGCCACTGCGGTTTTTCGGCATCGGCACATCAATTTCATAATAGCCACTGACTGCCGGTACATCGTTTTGCTGGTGAATAAGCGTCAGTTGCTCCCAGCTCAGTGGTGCGGCTGCCGCGTCAAAGCCCTGATTTGACAAATAAAACTGCCAAAAACTGGGGTTGTGTGGTGTGGTGGCGCGAAAACGTACCCGTAGCTGTGACGTGGTTTGCAGGTCAATCACTGTGCGCTGCCAGTGTGCGGACGGCAGATCCATACCGGCTTTACGGCTGTCACCACCGGCGCACAGCAGGCCATTTTTCACGGCGGCGCGTACTGCGGTCTGATTGTGATAATCCGGCACATTGACTGAATATTCATGGTGTTGCGTCAGCATGTAGCCGCCGGATTGCTGGTAAGCAGCACGACAGGCCAGATTCGGGATGCCGGAACCGTCAGCCGGCCACCAGTAACCGCCGTCGTCTTTACATATTTGCTGGCGGGCTTTGGGATAATCGACATAACCGTGCGCCTGTGCGCTCTGGGCGGCCAGTAGTAACAAGAGGGTGCCGGCGCCGGATAAAAACTTATGCATGATATGTTCTCCTGTGATGACAGACCGCGCGGGCGGTCTGTCTGTGCTGAATCAAAAGGGTCATGCCTTGTCGCAAACAAAAGTCCAACTGCCATCGGCGCCAGGCACCGACTGCGTCCACCAGTTGGCTTTGTAGATTTTGCCCTGATGGCGCAGATAGTCGCCGGCAGCGGCATAAGTGCCGCGTGGCCAGTTCGGATAGTCATTGACTGTGGTTGGCACGCCGGCGCAACTGCCGCCAGAATCCCCCCCACTGATAGTGCCGGCAGGTAACTGCGGATATTCCTGTTTCAGTGCAAAACTCTGGCTGCCGACACTAACCCGCCAGTTCGACGGCATCGGAATGGGCAGGTAATAATTCAGCGTGAGGCTGGTACTGGCGTTGGCTGCCAGTGGGCTGTGTGAAGGTAAAGTCAGTTCGACGCGGTGGAAGTCGTTCTGAATACCGCCGATGTTATTACCACTGCTGTTGCGGCCACTTTGGCTGACCTTAGTGCCATAACCACTTTGGTCGGTGAAGTTATCGCCGCTGGCGGTTGGCACATCAAAGCTGATTTTGGCGCCGCCCGGAATGGTCTGGCCGGATTTGTTGCTCAGCGTCAGTTTCGGATTGATTGGGTAGTTGGCATCGCCGAGTTTAAAGCCGTCAATCTTGACCTGCAGATCCAGGCTTTGCGCCGGCAGCGGTTTTGGGTCGCGTTTATTGCCATAAGGTGTGGCGGTTTTAAAGGTCTGGTAGAAGATGTTGGTGAGGTCGCTGCCCATGCCATACTCGGCTTTGGCCGCGTCATAGCTGTAGTCGCCGGCCAGCTCCCAGAACATCACGCCACCAATGCCTTTATTGACGATGTAGTTGGCTTTTTGCTGAATACTTTCTTCATCTTCGACTGACAAAAACACTTTTTTCGTTTCGTTCCACAACCAGGTGGCGACCAGGGTCGGGTCGTATTGCAGCTGATAGACGCCGGTCAGCCGGTCAGTTGGATCTGTAGCCGGATCCAGGCCATAAGCGGTGGCATAAGAACCAGCTTTGCCCAGTTGCAGGTTGCGGGTGTGCCACAGCGGATTCGAACCAGCCGGTACTTCAGCCCCCAGGCTGTTTTTGTCATGCCACAGATTGTCGATGCCGACTGCGCCGGCGCCACATTGGTTTTGCGGTGAACCCCCGGTGCCGGGCGGACACTGGTTTTGATTCGGCTGCGCCGCTTTTCCCCATAAGCCTTTGGTGCCGCCCGTGACATTCTGCCAGCCGCGGCTGTAATAAGGCACACCAATATTGACGCGGCCGGCCTGCATGGCACCGCGGAAATAGTGATAAGCCCAGTCGGTATTCAGGTAACCAAGGCCCTGATACTGCGCGCTCTGGTAGTAGTTCCACACCAGTAATTCGCTGTCGCGGCCGTCGTCAAACAAAGCAGCATTTGGACCGACATGCTGGTTCCAGGCGCCGTGCAGGTCATAGCTCATAATGTTGACGTAATCCAGATATTGCGTGACCGGGAACACTTCCATGCCGCGTAGCAGATATCCGCTGGATGGCGAGGCGATAGTCAGTAAATAGTGTTTGCCGTCAGCGACTGAAGCCGCATCGAGCTTTTCCCGCAGCGTTTTCATCAGCACCTGATAAGACGCCATCAGGCCGGCGCGCCGGGCGTTGGAGATGGCAAAATCATCCGGATTGCCGGAGTCTTTCATGCTGGACGGATACTCGTAGTCGATATCGGCGCCATCAAAACCATAGGTGCGCAGGAAACTGACCACAGAGTCGGCAAAGGTGTTGATGCCGGTCACATTGACGGAATTGTCGGCATTGGTCGTCATGGTGTAAAAACCGCCGCTGGCGACGCGGTTACCGTTGGCATCAAAATAACCACCGGTTTCGGCCCAGCCGCCAATCGACACCAGGGTTTTTACGCCCGGATGCTGTTTTTTGAATTTATTCAGCTGGTTAAAGTGGCCTTTATAGCTGAACTGCGGATCCATTTCAGCGCCGGCGACACCGGGCCATTCCATATTCGTCGCGGCATTGTCCGGCGCCTGCGGGTTGCCAACCGACACTTTATGTTGCGCATCGACATGAGCAAAGGCGTAGTTCAGATGGGTGACTTTGTCCCACGGAATGTTATGAGCAAGGTAGGACGGCTGGCCGTTTTTGCCGGTACGCCAACTGGTGAAATAACCGATGATGCGGCGCGGATGGTCAGCGCCCATTTTCTCCCGGCCCTGCTGGTCGTAAATAGTGCAATAGGGCACATCGAGGCCGGGTGTCTGGTACAAACCATCGGGCCGGCAGGCGGCATGGCCGGTTGGACTGCTGGTCACACTAAACATGATGCTGGCTTCGCTCTGGCCACCGAGATTATCAATGACCCGCACTGTCAGTTGCTGATTGCCAGCGACCGCAGTCCAGCTGCTGCTGTAAGGTGCCGCGGTTTTTTCCGCGATCACAGTGCCGTTTAACACAAACTGCACTTTGGCGACGCTGCCGTCGGCGTCGCTGGCATTAGCGCTCAGTAACACGGTTTCACCGGCATTCAGATTGGCATTGTTGGCCGGCGCTGTGATGCTGACGGTCGGCAACTGATTATTACCGGCACTGACCGTGAAGCTGACCGGCGCAGTCTGGCTGGTCGCGGCTTTGTCATCGGTCGCTTTGGCGTAGACACTGTGATTCCCGGCAACGGCGGTCCAATTCAGGCTGTATGGTGCGCTGCTGTCGCTGCCAGCCAGTTGATTATCAACATAAAACTCGACTTTACTGATAGTGCCATCCGCGTCACTGGCATTGGCGCTCAGTGTCACAGCTACCCCGGTGCTATGGTTGCTGCCAGCGGCTGGCGCTGTCAGGGTCACTTGCGGTGGCTGATTAACCACCACGCCGTCACAGTCACCTTGTTTAGTCCACTCCTGATACGGATTGGAATATTGCGCCGGGTTTTTATTCTGGTTCCACCAGTTAGCTTTATACGCCTTTTGTTCATGCTGGACAGTAGCGCCGCCATTGTAGGCTTTGTTGGCGAGCCAGCTGTCCAGATTGGTACAGCTGACGGCGGCCGCCTGCTGTGACAGGCTGGCGAGACAGAGCGCCAGCAAAGAGTGTGATGTTTTCATCAAAAATTCCTTCAGGCAGGTGACCGGCACCTGCCATGTTTAACCGATTCTGTGCCGCGCTGATGTTGCAGCGGGGCAGCACCATTTATTGCTGTGGATGGCCCAGTCCCTGATGCATTGCATTGAGGATCTGACCGTTATCCGCGTCTAATTCCCAGGCAAAAATGCCGCCTAAACCGTATTGCCGAATGAGGTCACCTTTGGCTTTGACCGAGCGGGCGGTATCGAAGCTGACCAGACTGGTAGTCGTCGGGTTCCAGACATAACTGGCTTTGGCCTGGTCGTCCCAATACAGGGTGTAGCCATTGGCGCCGCTGCCATTGGGGCCACCCATCAGCTGGCTCTCGATTTTTTTATAGTCTTCGATGCCTTTTTCCCAGCTGCCGGCGATGCCCTCGCCACCGGTGCCGGTAAAGGGATTACCGTTTTTCACGCCGCTGACGGTTTTCCAGCCACGGCCGTACATGGCCGCACCAATAGTGACTTTATTGGCCGGGACTTGCCGTGCCAGCAGATGTTTCACCGCTTCCTCGGCTGAAAACCCGTTGATCGGTGAATTACTGTTGGGATAAGTGCCTGCCATATGACCCAGAGTGCCGTT
>CAMLNG010000001.1 GCA_946481195.1 uncultured Chromatiaceae bacterium | reverse complement strand
ACTGCAGCAGATCAAACAGGTTTCTGATGCTTATGCGGTGACTATTGTCGATACTCTGCATAAACATCGTGCCGGGTTAATCGATGCCAGCGAGACGCTAAAACTGCTAGACCAGGCCGAAGCACAAGCCCAAAAAGCCTGGCAGGCGTATCAGAATACCCGGATCACTGCGGATGAACAGTTGTTGCTCAATGCCGCAGAGCGCGACATCAGCATCTGGACAGCGCAGCTGGCGCAGTACCGTCAACTACTGAATACCAATCAGCTAACTGTTGAGGAAGCCAAGAGTTTTAATGAAAAATTGTACGCCAGCGCTGACCCTCTGAGCGCCTCACTGTCCAAACTGATTGACCTGCAACTCATGGAGTCAGCACATTTTACCGACGAATCACATCAGACGCTGACGAATACGGTTTGGTTATTTTTGTGCGTGGTTGTGCTGGTTAGTCTGATGCTGCTGTTGTTATCCGTGCTGGTTAGCCGCTCCATTCAGCAACCGTTATCTAATCTGCAATCGACGATAGTCGCGGTCGGCCAGCATTCGGATCTGCGTCTGCGGGCGACAGTGACAGGCCAGGACGAAATTGCCCAGACGGCGTTGGCTTTTAACCAGACTGTAAGCCGGGTCCAGCAGTTTTTTGCTGAGCTCAGTCAGGCGGTCGCACAGCTGGCAGCCGCTTCGGAGGAAATGAGCACTATTAGCCATCAGGTCAGCAACACCGCATTTGAGCAGGAGCAGCAGGCGAATTTAATCGCCACGGCGATTAATCAGATGTCGGCGGCAATTCAGGAAGTCGCGAACAGTGCTCAGCACACTTCAGATCAGGCCAATCAGACGGATGTGCAGACGCAGCAGGGCGTACAGCAGGTCAATGCCAATATTATCGCTATCACGCGTTTATCTGAAGCTATTCAGTCGGCGGGCACTGTGATAGGTCAGCTCAACAGTGAAACAGATAAAATCAGCCAGGTGCTGTCGGTGATCCAAAGCATCGCGGCACAGACTAACCTGCTGGCGCTGAATGCGGCCATTGAAGCGGCCCGAGCCGGTGAGGCGGGACGGGGGTTCGCTGTGGTGGCCGACGAAGTGCGGACGCTTGCAACCAATACCCAGCAGGCCACTGAGTCTATCCGCAGCATGATTGACAAACTACAAGGCGCGGCGCGCGAAGCGGTCAGTGCCATGACCGAATCGCAGAGCCATGCCGAGGGCAGTGTGCACAATGCCGAGCAGGCCGGCACTGTGTTGGAGCAAATCAAACAATCTATTTCAGCCATTGTGGATATGAATGTGCAAATCTCGACGGCGACTGAGCAGCAAACCATTGTTGCGGAAGAAATTAACCGGAATATCACTGACTTTAACGGCAGTATTTCTGAGGTTAGCCGCAGCTCAGCACAAAGTGCCGAAGCGAGTGAAGCACTGGCTGAACTGGCTGCCCGTTTGCGGACCCAGGCTGCTTCATTTCAGGTCTAATCAACTAAGGCTAAGCCGATGACTGTTCCGGACTGGTCCCGTAAAGGACTCATCGGCTGAGTGCCTGCATTCATAGCGGCTAATGCTCTGTCCGTCGCAGAACTGCGTTCCTGCGACGGTCAGGTGCTGGACATTCAATTCCTCATCACTACACTCGGAACAAATTTCATTGTTGTTCCGGGAAACTTTTATGTCGCAAAAAACTGTGATTGCGCTGGCTGTGGCAGCCGCGCTGACTTTTCATCTGACGGGCTGTGGCAAAGCGCCGGAACCTGTTGCCCCGCAAACTCAGGCGAAAGCGGTACAGCTGAAATCAGGCATCGAACTTGGCAATCTGGATACACAGGTCAAGCCTCAGCAAGACTTCTTCCGTTACGTCAACGGCAACTGGTTGGCAAAAACCGAGATCCCGGCAGACAAATCGCGCTGGGGTAGTTTTGACGAACTGCGTTATAACGCGGAAAAACATGTGTTGGAGTTGATTCAGCAGCAAGCAGCAAAACCAGCCGAAGCCGGTACAGACGCGCAGAAAATCGGTGATTTGTATCGTGCTTTTATGGACACCGCGGCTATTGATCAGCTGGGACTGCAGCCGCTCGCCGCAGACATCGCCGCTATTGATGGCCTGAAAAACGCTGATGAACTCGCCATGTTCTGGGGCAAACTGCAAGCGCAACGTTACGGCACGCCGGTAACTTTGTTCGTCGGGCAGGACCAGAAAAATTCCACCCAATACATCAGCCTGGTCAATCAATCTGGTCTTGGCATGCCAGATCGGGATAACTATTTAAAAACTGACGAAAAAGCGGAGAAAATCAAACAGCAATACCGCTGGATGATTGCCAAGTTCTGGGAACTGGCCGGTTGGCCGGATGGCTCTGCCGCAGCAGACCGGATTTATGCCATTGAACAGCAACTGGCGACTATTCAGTGGAGCCGGGTGCAAAACCGCGACCGCACCGCGACTTACAACAAAATGACGCCGGCAGAACTGGCAACCACAGCACCTGGCTTTAACTGGGCGGGCTTCCTTGAAGGTGCGGGAATGCCTGCGATCGACAGCCTGGTGGTGCGTCAGCCGACTTATTTAACTGAGTTTGCCAAATTACAAAGCCAGATTAGTCTGGCCGACTGGCAGTTGTACCTGAAGTTTCATCTAATCCGCAGTCATGCTGCTTTGCTTGCCAGTAGCTTTGAGCAGGCCAGCTTCGATTTTTATGGCCGGGCCCTGAATGGTCTGCAGCAACAAAAACCACGGGAAGAGCGTGCTGTTGCCGCCATCGATGAAGCCTTAGGTTTTATGGTCGGCAAGCTGTATGTGGAAAAACACTTCAAACCTGAAGCCAAGGCGCGGATGGAGCAGCTGATTAAAAACCTGCGTGCCGCCTTTGAGCAGTCCATCAACGGCCTGGAGTGGATGAGTCCGGAGACGAAACAACAAGCGCTGGCGAAACTGGCGAAATTTAATACCAAAATTGGTTACCCGGATGTCTGGCGGGATTACAGCTGTCTGGAGATCAAAGCCGGTGACCTGGTGGGTAATATGCAGCGCAGCAGCGCCTGTGAATATCAGCGTAATACCGGTCGCCTCGGTAAGCCGGTCGACCGCACCGACTGGGGCATGACACCACAGACGGTCAACGCTTATTACAGCTCAACGATGAATGAAATTGTGTTCCCGGCTGCGATTCTGCAACCACCGTTTTTTAACGTCGAAGCTGACGATGCCGTCAACTACGGCGCTATCGGTGGTGTGATTGGCCACGAAATTACGCATGGCTTTGACGATCAGGGCCGTCGTTCTGACGGTGATGGTAACCTGCGTGACTGGTGGACGCCGGACGATGAGCAGAAATTCAAGCAACGCGCCCAGCTGATGATTGACCAGTACAGTGCCTTTAATCCGATTGATGACCTGCATCTGCAGGGGGCGCTCGGCCTTGGCGAAAATATCGCTGATCTGGGTGGTCTGACTGTCTCTTACCGGGCTTATCAGAACTCACTTGCTGGCAAACCGGCACCGGTAATTGATGGCTTTACCGGCGAGAAACGTTTCTTCACAGGCTGGGCGCAAGTCTGGCGGATTAAATTCCGTGACGAAGCGCTGCGGCAGCAAATTATCACGGGTCCACATTCGCCGGGTATGTATCGCGTGCTTGGTGTGTTGTCGAATATGCCGGAATTTTATCAGGCCTACGACGTCAAACCAGGCGACGGCATGTACCGGCCTGACGATGTGCGGGTGAAGATCTGGTAACAGCAGTTATCTGCCAGACATAAACGGGACTTCGGTCCCGTTTTTTGTACTGAAATTGTACCGGATGCGGTCGCTGACATTGGGTGTGCTGTTAACGGTGTGTATAATCGGCCCATCTTTTCGCCAAGAGAAAAAATTTTGAAACTGAAACTATTAGCTCTGTTGGTTTGCGGCGTTGCCGCTGTGAGCGCACCGGCTTCTGCCGGCTGGTGGATTGAAGCGGATGATCTGTCTCTGCGCAACGATATTCAGCTGCTGTCGGATAGCGGTTATATCCGTCAGCCCATCAATACCTATCCTTTGATGTGGAGCGGCATCCTGCAGGACCTGCAGCAACTGGACCCGGCCACTTTGCAGCAGGATGCGCAAGAGGCGCTGCAGCGCGTCATGATGATCTGGCAACGCGACCGGCGTGAAGTGCAGGCCAGCCTGAGCCTGGCCGGTGAAACTGAACAACCGGCTTTTGTGCGCTTTGGTGATACGCTGCGCGATAAAGCCCAGGCGCAGGCCAGCGGCAGTTATCAGACTGAACATGTCAGCGCACGGCTGCAGGTCAGTCAGGTCAGTCAGCCGTATGATCAGAATAAATCGCGGCTTGACGGTAGCTATGTCGCGGTCAAAGCCGGTAATTGGATTATCAGTGCCGGGGCGCTGGAAAAGTACTGGGGACCGTCTTTTGATACCAGTGCCATTTTGTCGACCAACGCCAGACCGGTGCCGGCAGTGACTCTGAGCCGAAATTCCAGCGTGGCAGAGGCTGACGACTGGTTACCCGCCTGGACATTCACCACCAGTTTTGGCCAGCTCAGCAGCCGCGCTCATGTGCCGGATGCCAAGCTATGGCAGGCACGACTTGGTATTAAACCACTGAATTCGCTGGAAATGGGTTTCAGCTGGGTGATGACCTACGGTGGCGAAGGCTATGGGAATGGCCTGAATGACTGGTTTGATGGTCTGTTCCGCGGCGGTACGCTCGAAGGCACTGAGAACATGCTGGCCGGCTATGATTTACGCTGGAGCACCAGTTTGCTCGGCCAGCCAATCGGCATTTACTGGTCGGCGATAGCTGACGATTTTGGTACCAAAAATCTGCAGTTGTATAAAGTGTCTTATCAGCTTGGCATCGATACTTACATCCGGGCGCTGAGCAGCCGTGTGTATCTGGAAGCGCTGGATACGGCGATTGACTGCAGTAACGAGCGTAAATTCAACTGCTATTACGAACACAGCACCCACTATGATGGTTACCGCCGTTATGGCCGTGCTTTTGGCACTTCGTACGACAATGACAGCAAAGTGCTGAATATCGGTATCCTGACCCAGCTCGACAGCCAGACCAGCTGGCATAACAAGCTCGCCTGGTTACGGCTGAACGTCGATGGTGGCCGCGTGGATTTGCCGTCGCAGTGGACCCAAACGCAATTACCTGCCCGCACAGTATTGTTGTGGCGTACCGAACAACAATGGCGCGAGCAGGCTGACCAGTGGAAGTGGGGGCTTGAATTTAGCAATACACTGGATAAAGCCAGTGGTAGCCGCGACTGGCAATCAGAACTATTCCTGAGCTGGAGCCGTCACTTCTGATTCTCTGCATAATCAGCTGAAATCTTTGTGCATACGTATGCAATTCACTGCGAGCTGACCGCAGTGAGTTGCTGCATTTCTGCATTCCCCGCTGTCTCTAAACCGCTTTCATTTGCGCAATATGTACCTATTGCCACTTCGATTTGAAACTAATCATTTTTTTCACAAATTCTGTGCTATTCGTTACATGGGACTGGCCTCGAAGTTGGGACATTTCAGTGCGATTCCGCTGAAAAAACCAACGCTAAAATCGCGGATTGCACGTGCTTGGTGCAAGGTTGTGAAAAGTTGCACTGCTCCGGCGCAAAAGCGTGATTATGAATACGTATTCATGTTGTATCGGGGGGAGGTTCCACATAGAAATAGCATGGTTGTCACACTTCATGCCCCTTGGTATGGAGCACACAACCAAATAACTATGAAACACCACACCGGGGATGAAGGGCAATGAAACACTATAAACTCAGCGTACTGACGCTGGCACTGGCTGCAGCCGGTTTCAGCACCTCAGGCTTTGCAGCACAAGAAGCTGCTGCAGATGCCGGCAAAAAACTCACACCTACCGAAGCTCGCGCCAAGGCTAAAGCCGAAGCAGCCGTTGAAGTAATCGAAATCAAAGGTTTCCGTCGTTCTGTTGTTGAATCAATCAACACTAAACGTTTCTCAACCAACGTGGTTGAATCTATTTCTGCGGAAGACATCGGTAAATTACCGGATTCCAGTATCGCCGAATCGATTTCACGTCTGCCGGGTCTGGCGTCACAGCGTCTGGACGGTCGTGCCAGCAAAGTCAGTATCCGGGGTTTTGGTGAAAACGAAAGCGCCACCACTTTTAACGGCCGTGAGCAGGTCTCTATCGGTGACAACCGCGGCGTAGAATTCGATTTATACCCGTCTGAAATTATGAGCGGCGTGACCGTTTATAAAACACCAAACGCCACACTGGAAGCCGAAGGCATCGCCGGTGTCATCGACATGCAGACGGTCAAACCATTAAGCCGTGAACGCACCATTCAGTTCAATGGCCAGTACGAAATGACCAGCCTGGATAAACTGAACCCGGACGGAAAAGACTCGGGCGCCCGTGGTACTTTCTCTTACATCGACAAATTCGCCAATGACACTATCGGTGTGGCTTTTGCGTATTCAAAAATGAGCTCGCCAAACCAGGAAAAACGCTGGAACGCCTGGGGTTACCCGGAGTTTTCTGTCGCTGGTAAAAACTATTCCATCCTCGGTGGTGCCAAGCCGTTTGTGCGTTCATCAGTACTGGACCGTGATTCAGCGTTGTTAGTCATCGAAGCGGCACCAAACGACAAACTGAAAATGACGTTTGACGCGCTGTATGTTGATTTCTCTGACGAGAAAATCCTGCGCGGTATCGAAATTCCATTTGCCTGGGGTTACAACCGCGGTACTTCAGCTGTTGAAGTAGACCCGGCTACAGGCTTCGTTACCAAAGGTAAAGTCAGCAATGAATACCTGGTAGTGCGGAACGATCTGGAAAACCGCGATGCCAAGATGAACGCTTTTGGTTTTAACGCTGATTACAACCTGAACGACGACTGGACTTTAAACTTTGACGCCAGCCACTCATCGGTTGAGCGCGAAATTTGGTCATTCGAAAGCTACGCCGGTACTGGACGTGGTGACAAGCTGGGTGTTGGTGACAACCTGAGCTATGAACTGAAACCAGGTAACTCAGGCGCAGTCTTTACGCCAAGCCTGAACTATGGCGACTACAACCTGATTAAACTGGGTGGCCCACGCAGCTGGGGCTGGAGTACTGCGCTGAATCAGAAATTTGGTGTAGTTGGTAACGACCTGTACGAAAACACTGCTCAGGACGGTTTCATCAACGCGCCAACTGTTGATGACGAAATGAATGCATTTAAACTGGCCGCCACGCAAATGCTGGAAGACGCCGGTATGTTCACCAAGATGCACTATGGTGTGTCGTACAAAACCCGCGAAAAAGACAAAAAGTCTGAAGGTTACTTCATGACTTTAAAAGACTTCCCGGCCATGGTCACCGTGCCTGAGAAGTACCGCATGGGCACTGTGAACCTGGACTTCATCGGCATGGGTAATATGATTGCTTATGATTCCGGTGCCATGCTGAACGATGGTTATTATGTACTGACTGCTGAAAGCCTGACCAACCAAAGCCACTCCTTCAAAACCTGGACTGTTGGTGAAGACGTGACTTCGCTGTATACCCAGGCCGATTTAGAAGCCGAAGTTGGCGGTATCCCGGTGACCGGTAGTGTTGGTGTGCGTTATGTCAAAACTGAACAGGATTCACAAGGTACAGCCTTTGGTACTGTGAATGGTCTGATCGTGGCTTCACCTACGGATATCAGTCACAGCTACAGCCATGTGCTGCCAAGCCTGAACCTGATTTTTGATGTGGCAGAGAACCAGTCTGTACGTTTTGGTGCAGCGAAGACTTTGTCTCGTCCGCTGATGGGTGATATGAACGCTTCAATTGGCGCAACATATAGCCAGCAGGTTGACAGCAACGGTAACAACTGGAGTGTCAACGGTGGTAACCCACTGCTGGAACCAAAAGAAGCTTTGGGCATCGACCTGTCGTACGAGAACTACTTCTCTGATGAAGGTTACTTCTCTGTGGCTTACTTCTGGAAAGATCTGAACGAGTGGATCTTCGACGGTAAGTACCAGGTTGACTTAGCCGGTGTGGCTGACCCAAGCACTGGTCAGGTTCCACCTTCTTCACGTGCGACCGGTTCAGGTAAAGTGAACGGTGGTGGCGGTACGCTGCAGGGTACTGAATTCTCTGCAACAGTACCACTGAGCGCTGTCAGCGACATTCTGGAAGGTTTTGGTCTGATCGCCAGCTACACCATTGTTGATCAGGATATTCAAGACCCGCTGGGTAAAGACTACGAGCTGCCAGGCCTGTCAAAAGAAATCATTTCTGCGACAGCGTTCTTTGAACGTAATGGCTTCCAGGCCCGGGTCAGTGCCCGTAAACGTGGCGACTTCAAAGGTGATGTCTACGGTATCGGTTTCGACACGCAACAAGTGGATATCGAAGGTGAGACCATTGTTGACGCGCAAATTGGTTACGACTTTGGCGAAGCCGGCTTTAAAGGGCTGGAAGGTCTGTCGATTTTCCTGCAAGGCCAGAACTTAACCGACGAGCCGTTCGTGTCAACCCAAGGTGATGCGCTGAAAATCCGTGACTATCAGGAATACGGCAAAACCTACTTGTTAGGCTTCAGCTACAAGCTGTAATTTCTGCCACAATCAAAGCCCTGGTTCGCCGGGGCTTTTTTTATGTACAGAGAAGGACGGTACAGTGAATCAGGGATTTCGAAACGCCAACAGTTTGGCGTTTCGCCTGATGAACGCCATTTGCTCTGCAAATTGCAAAATGCAGGTACGTGGTACCCAGTACGTGGTACCCAGAGCTTTGTGGCGATGTGAAGTAACAAAACGGAGTCGTGATGCAAGCAAATAAACCAGTGCGTGAAGTAGTGATTTTAGGCGGCGGCACCGCCGGCTGGATTTCAGCGTCGCTGTTGGTGAAGTTACTGGGGAAGTCGATTCGTATCACTTTGGTGGAAAGTGATGAGATTGGTATCGTTGGCGTCGGCGAAGCCACTATTCCGCCGATCTTGACCTTTAACGCTGCGCTGGGTATCGACGAAAAAGCCTTTGTCCGCGCCACCAAAGGCACCATTAAACTCGGTATTGAATTTGAGAACTGGCGGCAGATTGGCGACCGTTACATGCATGCCTTTGGCAGCATCGGCAAAGAATTCCCCAGCTGTAATTTCCATCATTTCTGGGTGCGTAGCCAGAAGCTTGGCATGCCCTATGACTTCTGGGATTTTTCGCTGGCTTATCAGGCGGCCGTAAAACATAAGTTTGGCCATCTGGCAAAAATCGACGGTGTGAATTTACCCGGTTTGTCTTATGCCTATCATTTTGATGCCGGGCTTTATGCGCAGTTTTTACGCCAGTTCAGTGAAAACCTCGGTGTGCGGCGCATTGAAGGCAAAGTCAGTCAGGTGCTGCGCCACGCTGACAGCGGCGATGTGGCAACGCTGGTGCTGCAAAATGGTGAGCAGGTACACGGCGATTTATTTATTGATTGCAGTGGCTTACATGCGCTGCTGATCGAAAAAACCTTAAACACCGGTTATGAGGACTGGAGTCACTGGTTACCGGCCGACAGTGCGCTCGCAGTACCTTGTTCCTCGGTGGACCCTATTACGCCATATACCAAATCCATCGCCCACGCCAAAGGCTGGCAATGGCGCATTCCGCTGCAACACCGCATCGGCAACGGTTTTGTTTATTCATCCAAATATTGCAGCGACGAAGAAGCCAAAGCGACTTTGCTGGCCAACCTCGATGGCGAACCATTGGCTGAGCCGCGTAAAATCAGCTTTAAAACCGGCCGGCGCCGTAAGCAGTGGAGCCATAACGTGGTCAGCATTGGTTTATCCAGTGGCTTTCTCGAACCGCTGGAATCGACCAGTATTCACCTCATTCAATCCGGTGTGCTGCGCTTGTTGAAGTTTTTCCCCAACAACGGTATTTCGCCGGCGATGCGCGACGAATTTAATCGTTTATCACAGATTGAATTCGAGCAGATCCGTGACTTTATTATCCTGCATTACAAGCTGAACGAACGCACCGACAGCCAGTACTGGCTGGACTGTGCGCGGATGGATGTGCCGGAAACCTTGCGCCGTAAAATGGCGATGTTCCGCGACACCGGCATGGTGCAGCGCGAGCAGGACGAGCTGTTTTCTGAAATCGCCTGGCAGCAGGTGATGATAGGTCAGGGCGTGATCCCGGCGGATTATCACAGCATGGCCAATGCCATTGATGAAACCGCACTGAAAGAGCTGCTCGATAACCTCAAAGCGGTGATGCAGGTCACGGTCAACCGCTTGCCACCCCATCAGGATTTTATTGATTACTGTGTTCGCTGAGGGCCGGATGAAAAACATCAACACAAGCTTCATTTGGCTGACGACGCTGGCGATGAGCGCCGGCGCAGCTGCTCAGCCCGGACCTCTGCAGGTAGCTTCACCGGATTGGCGTGACCAGGTGATTTATTTTGTGCTGACCGACCGCTTTGCCGACGGCGATCCTGCTAATAACGATCAGGGCGTTGGCGAATATAACCCGGCGAAATCCAGCCACTACAGCGGAGGCGACCTCAAAGGCATTCAGCAGCAACTGGATTATATTCAGGGGCTTGGCGCAACTGCGCTGTGGCTGACACCGCCGGTTGCGAACCAGTGGTGGAGTGAAAAAGCCCAATACGCCGGTTATCACGGTTATTGGGCCACTGACTTTGCCAATATCGACGCTCACTATGGCACGCTGGCGGATTATCAGGCGCTGTCGCGTGATTTGCATGGCCGCGGTATGTATTTAGTGCAGGATATTGTCGTCAATCATACCGGCAATTTCTTTGGCTACGATGGCCCTTATGATGTCGCTGACACAGCGAAAAACTTTGTGTTGTATGAGGGGAAGAGCAGCGCGCAGCGCGCGCCGGTGCAGCCACCTTTTGATCAGATCAACCGCTTAAATCCGGCGCACGCTGCTGCCGGCATCTATCACTGGACGCCGCCTATCAGCGACCCGACAGTGCCAGGTCAGGAGTTCAACTATCAGCTGGCGACACTCGCCGATATCAATACCGCCAATCCCCGCGTGCGCCAAGCGCTGAAACATAGTTACCGCTATTGGCTCGAGCAAGCCGGCGTCGATGCTTATCGTATTGATACCGCCAAGTATGTAGAACACGAATTCTGGCAGGATTTTCTGCACGCGCCCGATGGTGTGCTGGCCAAAGCGCGGCAACTCGGCAAACAGCATTTTCTCGCCTTTGGTGAAGTGTTTGAAGCTTCAACGCCGTTTGCTGCTGACGGTGAAGCCAAACTGCGACGCTTCCTTGGGAGTGCGGACAAACCAGAGCTGAATTCAGTTATCGCCTTTCCACTGTATTTTGAGCTGAATCGCGTGCTGGCGGAGGGGCAACCTGCGGCGCAACTTGGTTACCGGCTACAGCAGCACGTCAGTCAATTCCCGCAGCCGCATCTGTTGCCGACTTTTTTGAATAATCACGACACCAAACGCTTTCTGGCAGCCGGCAGCCCGGCGGCCTTTTTGCAGGCGTATGCGCTGCTGTTTACCATTCCCGGTATTCCGGTGATTTACCAGGGCGATGAGCAACTGCTGCCGGAAACCCGTCAGGCCATGTTTAAAGGCGGCTGGGGAGCAGAGCAGGATGCCTTCCGGCCAGAGCACAGTATGTATCAGCATATTCGTCAGCTGGCGGATTTACGCAAGCAACACCGTCTATTCAGCCGCGGCGAGTTCAGCCTGCTACAGGCCGAACCTGCCGGCGCCGGCATTCTGGCTTATCAGATGCAATATCAGGGGCAAAAGGCGGTGGTCGTGATGAATACTGCCGACAGCCCGCGTTTGTTGGCCGGATTACAGCTGGACGCCGCTAAAGCCCAGGTGTTATGGCAAAGCCCGGGTGCGGTGTCAGGACCGCTACCGCTCAATCCCGCTGGCGAACTGACGCTGCAATTGCCCGGCCGTGCCGTGTTGGTGCTGCAGCCGGCGGGCGAGGTCGCCAGCCAGGTGACTGCAGGCGGCAAATTACAGTTCAGCGAGTTACCTTCAAGCCCGTTACACCAGGATGTCTGGTTGCAAGGCAGCACAGACAGGCCGGATTTACCAATCTGGCCTGTGCTGAATGGCCAGTTACATCAATTGCCGGCAGTGCGTGCGGCGGCAGATGGCAGTTTCCGGCTGCAGTTACCGGTGCGGGATTTAGGACTGCAGCAGCACCGATTACAGCTGTATCAGGCCGAAGCTGGATTGTTGAGCCCGGTCTGGCAGTATCAGACCGAGGTTAAAACCCCGAGCTGGGCCGCCGCAGTGTCGGACCCGTCCGGCGATGACAAAGGCTTTGACGGTCAATATCAGGGGCCGACCCAGCCGCATGCCCAGCAACAGCGCGATATCCGCGGGCTTAGCGCCCGTGCCGGCGGTAATGTGCTGGAACTGGAGCTGCAGATGCAACAAATCAGTCAGTTTTGGGCGCCGGCCAATGGCTTTGACAATGTGCATTTTGCTTTGTTTTTCCATCTGCCACAGGCGACACAACTACCAGCAGCTACTGCATTACCTGGACTGAATCGCAGTATGCCGCAGGGCTTGTCCTGGCAATTGGGCCATTTCCTGTTTGGCTGGGGCAATTCGGTGTTTAATGCTGCTGGAGCCACCGCCACGGCAACAGGGCAAAAACTCGGTGCGGCGCCTGCGGTGACAGTGGATGCTGCCAAAGGCCTGATCCGGATCCGTTATGATGCTGCGGCGCTTGGTCTGCCGGGCTGGGATGATGCAAAAGTTTACCTGTCGACCTGGGATAAAACCGGTGAAGGCGTGCTGCGCAGTATAGAACTGACGCCGTCGCCGTGGAATTTCAGCGCGAAGGCGACAGATGCGCCTAAAGTGATGGATGACCTTTGGCTGGAACTCAAAGTGGCAAACAGCTCTGACCACTGACAACGGTGGGAACCTGCGGCGATTCCTTCAGTCACATCAGTGCCTGCTTCGGTGGCGGGCCTGACAGTGATGCGAGGAGAAGAGGATGTTGTCAAAAATCCGTGGCCGGATCATCCGGTTTTTGCAGCTCAGCCAATGTCGTTTTGATGTCGACGGTCAGAAAATTCATACTTGCAATGCCTGCCTGACATTTCAGGAGCAGGCGCTGCTGATTGAACGGCCAGGTAAACCAAGCCGGTTAATGCCTTATGAAAAATTGAATCTCGACCGCTTATTATTTTTGATTAATCCTGCCATTACAGTGCATTAGGTGCTTACTTCAGACTGTGATAACGTCAGGGGAAATGTCCGAGTGAAGGAGTCCGGGCTTGGCTGAACTGCGTGTCGCCACGTTAAATCTGCTGAATTTTGCCGCGCCGCCGCTGGCCTGTTATGAATGGGACAACATCTATAGTCAGGCGCAGTGGCAGCAAAAAACCAACTGGCTGAAGACCCTGCTGCTGGAGCAGCAACCCGACGTTTTAGCAGTACAGGAAGTGTTTTCGGTTACGGAATTGCGAGAGCTGCTGGCGACCTTAGGTTACGCCTGGTTTGCCGTGATCGAGCAACCAGAACTGCTGGACCAGCATGTATTTACCCGCCCTGTGGTCGCTATCGCCAGCCGCCATCCTTTGCTAAAGGTTGAAGAAATCACTGCCGATGCTGCTGGTCTGAGCCAGCTTGGACTGAACGGCTTTCAGTTCAGCCGCAAACCTGTGCTGGTGCAGCTGGACACGCCACAATTTGGTCCGGTGTGGGTGGCGTCTGTCCATCTGAAATCACGCCGGCCGGCCGAATTGCCGGATGCAGCGCTGGCCTTGTGGGCGTCTGAGCTACAGCGCGGTCATGAAGCGGCGTTGCTGCGTCAGACGCTGGCGAAACATTGCCGGTCTGCCAAAGGTCAGGCGGAGCCACTGATAGTCGCCGGGGATTTTAATGATGTGCTGAGTTCAGCGTTATTACAGCCGCTGTTGGCGGCGGATCGTAGTCAACAGCCGTTATTTCTGCTGCAGGACGCGGCTGAGCTGGCGGTGGAAGCTTATCGCGCGCCGACGCATTATTATGGTGCGGGCGGGCAGGTGTTAGATTATTTGCTGGTGTCTGCTGCTTTTGACCCCCGCCACCATCATGCCTGTGGTGAGGTCAGCAGCTATCGGGTGGTGGACCGGCATCTGGTGAGTCCGGTATTTGCGCGTGATGGCTACAGCAGCGACCACGCGTATGTGCAAGTCAGTCTGAAACCGCTTAAACCGCGCTAGTAGAGGGTTCCGTAGCTGTCGGCGTTTCTGCTGCCGCGCTGGTCTCTGTGTCTGCTTTTTGTTTCAGCCGGATGGAATTTTTCACCTGAATATTTTTCTTTTGTTTGGCACGTTTGGCGATTTTCTTTTTCAGGGCTTTGGCTGAGCTCATAGCAGGGTTCCGGTCCGGGTCATCAAAAGCCCTATTCTAGCGGATCGCCGGCGTCGCGCCCAGCTTTGCTTGCTGCGCCAGTTGTTCGCTTAATCCTTTGGGTCGGTAACTTTGCTCCAGTCGTTGCAATTCGCCGCTTTGCTGCAGACGCCGGATGGCCTTATTTATCGCCGCCATCGTCGCCAGATTCACCGTTTGCTGACTGGCCATCAGATGGGCAGGTGTTACATGCAATTGAGAGCTGGCCAGCCGGATATCCATGATCCGATCCGGGCCGACAAAATGATAAAACAGGTCTGCGTCAATCAGCACCAAATCACCGCGGCTTGGCGTGGCAAACAACAATTCGGTACCCACCTGTGCATCCGGATAAGCGGTATAACGTTTTTGCTGTTTAAATCTGTTGCGGTACTGCTCAAACTCAATGCCATACCAGCCGCTGGCCGGTCCTATCAGCCGCAGGCCCAGTCGCAGTGCATCTGCAAGTCCGAGTTCCTCCGGCAGGTCGCTGCGTTTGCGCGCGAACATCCCGACCACTTCCTGCCGGTATGGTTGGCTAAAGCGGGCAAAACGTTCGCGATCCGGATTTTTTGAGGCGCGGATCATTAAATCAATCTGGCCATCCTGCAAACTTTTGACAATACGGGCGCCGGTCATCGGCGTCACATGCCAGCGGATCTGGCAACCGGCAGCCTGCATAATGGCGCTGACCAGCTCGACATCCATGCCACGCAGTTGACCGCTGGCGTCCTGATAGGCCGATGGCGCATGTAAATCCAGATGAACCCGCAGCGGCTGGGGGCAGACTGCATCGGTTGCCACTGCAGCCCTGGCTCCGGTGGCACTCAGCAACATAGCGAGAAGAAAAATCAGCGTTTTAACCACAAAATACCTATAGGTTCGGCCTGACCACTTCAACGGGCCGTATCGGCGCCATTATCGCGGATCCGGGGCCTGTGTCTGGTCTTATCTGCAGATTTGGTAATTGTCGCTGCTTCTGGCTAAAATGTCGGCCTTTTTCTGATAACTGGCGCAAATATGCGGATTATTCTGGCTCCGATGGAAGGGGTGGTCGACCATTTAATGCGGGACATGCTGACCCGTATTGGTGGTTTTGATTTATGTATCACCGAATTTGTCCGGGTGGTGGACCAGCTATTGCCGCGCCGGGTCTTTACCCGGCTTTGCCCAGAACTGCTCGATGGCGGCAAAACGCCGGCAGGTACACCGGTACGGGTGCAGCTGCTGGGGCAGGAACCGCAGTGGCTGGCAGAAAATGCCGCCCGCGCCGTGGCTTTGGGCTCGCCTGGCGTGGATTTAAACTTTGGCTGTCCGGCCAAAACGGTCAACAAAAGCAAAGGCGGCGCTGTGCTGCTGAAAGAAACCGAAACGCTGTACCGTATTATGCAGGCGGTACGCAGCGCGGTACCGGCAGAATTTCCGGTGACAGCAAAAATGCGCTTGGGTTTTGACGACACCAGTCTGGCACTGGATAACGCCCGCGCATTGGCCGAAGCAGGCGCTTCGGAATTAACAGTCCATGCCCGCACCAAAGCCGACGGATACCGCCCGCCGGCCTATTGGCCGTGGATTGCCGAGATCCGTAAAGTCATCAGCATTCCGGTCATTGCCAATGGTGAGATTTGGCAGCCGGCAGATGCGGCGCTCTGCCGTGAGCAGAGCGGTTCTGCCGATATTATGTTGGGGCGCGGCGCGCTGGCGCAGCCGAATCTGGCACTGCGCATCCGTGACGGCGTGCCGCTGTTGCCATGGCCAGAAGTGCTGGCGATGCTGATGCGTTATTCCGAATATGAAATTGCCGGCGATAAAGGCCTGTATTACAGCAACCGCATCAAACAATGGTTCAGTTATCTGCGCCTGCAATACCCGGAAGCTGAGGTTTTGTTTCAGCAACTGCGGCTGCTGCGCAAAAGCGCCGATATCGTCGCGTTGCTGCAACAGCAGCTACAGCGCCACTGACGCTGTTATTGCGCGTGCGCGAGGCGGCGCTGCCGAAACCACAGCGCCAGGCCCATACCACATACACCGCTGAGCATCAGTAGCGCAAAAGGCAGCACTGAAGTCTGACCGCCCAGCGCCAATAATGGACCGGCGGCGGCGCCGGCACCAAACCGCAAGGTGCCAATCACCGCGGTTGCAGTACCGGAATGCTCTGGAAACTCCATCAAAATCAACGCATCGGCGTTGGTGGCGCAGATGCCAAGACTGGCCATCAGCGGAATAATCGCCGCCACTACGGCCCACAATGGCGCATCCAGAGAGCCGGCCAGTGTCAACAGTAAGGCCCAGACCACAGCACTGCCAAAAGCAACCTTTAGCAATTTCGCGCTACCATGGCGCACTACGAGCCGGGCATTGGCAAAATTCGCGCTGATCAGCGCCAGCACATTGCAGCCAAACAGCATGCTGAACGTGCTGGTGTCGACGTGGAAATGACCAATGTAGATAAAAGGCACTGCGGTTAAAAAACAGAAGAAACTGAAGGACGCAAACATCGACACCGCAATCAGCGGCTGCGCCAGTTTACGGCTTAATACAGTGCGGTAGGCGCTGAAAAACTCTGGTTTGCGTTTGTTATCGGGATGGGTGGCCGGAAAAAATTTTGCGCTGCACAGTAAAATCAGCAAACCATAACCGGCCAGGGTCAGAAAAATCCAGCGCCAGTCACTCACAGCCAGCACAGCGCTACCGATCGCCGGAGCCAGCAACGGCGCCAGCATCATCATCATCGAGACATAGGACATGCCCTTGGCGGTATGTTCCTGATACAGCTGTCGAATCAAACCTGGCACCACCACAGTGGCGGCGGCACCAAAAAAAGCCTGCAATGCGCGGCCGGCCAGAAAACTTTCAATGTCAGTACTACGGCTCAGCCAGATACTGCTGAGGACAAAACCACTCAGGCCCAGCAGCGCTAATGGCCGGCGACCTACCGCATCTGCCAGTGGACCAAACAACAACATGCCGAGCGCATAAAAAGCCAAAAAGATACTCAGTGACTGCTGTACAGCGCCGGAGTCTGTTGCCAGGGCCTGACTTAACAGCGGCATCGCCGGCAGATACATATCGATTGCCAGTGGCGTAATGGCGACGACAGAGGCAAAGAGTGCGATTAACGCAAGAGATGGGCGCTGGGTCATAATTACTATCAGTTCGGAAAAAACGATATTTTACTGCATCAGAGGCGGTTAAATGATCGTAAAAGCCGTAAGGATGCAGCTGCCTGAATGCATAATTGTGAATTGTCGCGGCCAAATATTTGTGTGCAACTGGCCGCGAAGTTGGCGACGACTTACTGCGGCAGGTCTTTGATTACACGAGCTGGCTGACCGGCAACCAGCGTGTACGGGGCTACGTTACGGTTGACCACTGCACCTGCAGCGATCACCGCACCTTCGCCGATGCTGACGCCTGGCAAAATAATAGCACCGCCGCCGATCCAGACGCGGTCCGCGATCACGACCGGATGCGCCTGCTCAATCCCTGTCACCCGCTCGCTGGCGGCCAGTGGATGGCTGACGGTATAAATCTGCACCGAAGGACCCAGCATCACGTCGTCACCGATGGTGATAGTGGCCGCGTCCAGCATCACACAATGATGGTTCGCATAAAAGCGCTGACCGAGATGGATATTGCTGCCATAGTCGCACCAGAAATCCGGTTCGATATAACAGCTGCCGACACTGCCGAATAATTGCCGCGCCAGCTGCTGGTGGCTTTTAAAAGGTTCGGGGCCTTGCTCGTTCATTTGCCGGCATAACTGCTTGGCACGCCGGCGCTGGGCAACCAGCTCGCGATCCGCCGGGTTAAACCACTGCTGCGTCGCCATTTTTTCAGATTCAGTTGTCATAGGTTTGAGTGCTGTGAATGAAGTTTAGTTTTGCTGCAGTTCAGTGCGGTTCCATAAATTCTGATGTTTTGCCGGGGCAAAAAACTCGTCCGGATGCCAGCAACGCGGTAAAAAATGCCGTAGTTGAGCCGGTTCAAAGTTCGACGATAGTTTACTCAGAATTTCCTGTAACCGGGCTTCCGGGATCACCGCCAGTTTTTGCCGCGCAGGTTTAAAATACAGATTATGGTCGACACTAACCGCCAGATTTTGTCCCGAGGTTTTAAAGCGCAAATTACGGGTCACACCCCGACATAACGGTGTTTCCGGGCTCGGCGGATACAGTGAATTGACGATGGCAAATTCGTAGCGGTCCAGGGCATGCCCCGATTTTTCTTTGGGCAGGTACACGATGCCATAACCCTGGGGAAATATGCCGGTAATGGTCAGCAGCTGGTCGACCATACGCTCATCATATTGGCCGGCGCGGGCGCCATTTTTCAGGATCAACGCTACTTTCGGTAAAGACTCATAGATAAATCGGGCCCGCCCCGGTAACACTGCGGACGCGTAAACCTGCGGGATCCGCAGCAAGTTACCAACGCCGCTGCCAGGCGCTGCCGCCGTTCGCAGCACTGTGGCAGCAAAAGCAATTTTTTCCTGCTCATTTTGCTGAAATTCAGTGCGTTCGCTTTTGGAATTGCCACGATACAGTGGCATACCGATGCCTTTGAGTAAAAATCGCAGGCTGGCCTGCAGACTGACGTCGAGAAACTCCTGGCGCTCGGCAGCACTGAATTGCAGGCGATAATTGGGCTGGCTGCCATCAGCCCGCAACACACGCAGCGCATCCGGATGATAGTGGCCCACGTCCTGTAATAACACCGCCATCAGCAAAGGAATTTGCACGTCGTCGCGAAACGGGCAGTAGGGTTGTGGTCCAGGCAAATGCAGCATCGTGGCTTTTTGTTGTACTTTTTTCAGGATATAGCTGTTGGTGATGAGATTTTGTTCCAGCAGATGGTCAAGCAAGCGCAGGCTCAATACGGCTTTATAAAAGGGTTTGTATTTCTGCTGCATCGCAGCCATCGAGTCGCCTTCGCTCGGAGCCAGTAATTGCAATGTGCCCAGCAAGCGGGATGAACGCAGAATAGTTTCCTGCCGGTTTTGGCCGTCAGTCAGCTCCAACAACTGCTGGCAAATCAGATACAACTGGCTGTAGCGTTGTTGCTGCAGTTGTTCATAGCGGTGCTCGGCATCAAACAATTGCTGGCGTTTCTGCTGCACATCGGCGATAAGGCCCGCTTCGGTCTTGCGATTCGCCAGCGCCAACCGTGCCTGGCTTTGCTCCCAGGCTTCGTGTAGCTGAGCAATGTCCGCGGTGTCCTGTTCGTCACGGCTGAAAAAACGCGCAGCACTGCCATAAACCGACAACTGAAAACGTGAGCCACTTAATAAGCCACCAATCAGTTTTGTCAGGTTTTTACTGTAACTGTTTTCAACCGAAGTCTTCGGATCGGTGGCCATCCAGGCGGTTCCCTGTTATGAGGCGTGCGTAAAACTACACGATAGCTGAAGTTCACGCTGGCGTGAAGCCAGCCGCCGGCACAGCGCGATATTTGGAACAAAGTTGCGCAGCGTGGCCGGCTGGCATAGTATTCGAAGACATGTCCTTAATCTGTGTGATGTTTTGGTTTTTAACATCATGCAGTTGCAATCCGGCCCAACCAGGAGCCTTCATGAGAAAAAATAAAATTATTAATACCGATGACGTCCTGCTGACGTTGTGTACCGCTGTGACTCAGGTCTTTGCCGCAGCAGGCAATTCACAGATTGCCTATTCGCCGATGGTACAGAAAATCCACAAAACCTGTTTGCGCCCGGACCTGGGGTGCTTTGTATTGTTTGATGGCGGTTTCTCCGGCCTGGTGGTGATCAATTTCACTGCGGAAGCTGCGATGGAAATTTACCGCAAGTACATGATGAGTATGGGAATGCCTGAAACTGAACTGGCGCAGTTCCACACGTCAGATGAAGTCGGCAACGTGATGGGTGAGTTGATGAACCAGATTGTCGGTGACTTCACTAACCGGGTTCGTCAGGAATTACAAACCTCGATTAATCAAAGTCAGCCAAAGATGATGGCGATTAACAAACAAGTGCAAATTCTGATCAATACCCAACTCGATCAGCCACAGGCACGACGGGTGACATTTAATACGCCGCTGCACAATATTTTCTATCTGGAACTAGCGATGGATAAAACCGAATTTATCCAGTTACATGAATTTGAGACGGCAGCTGAAGAGAACGTCGACGACATTCTGGCCAATGCAAATAATCAGACTACTGCGGACAGTGCCGCAGAAGCGGATGTGGATGACGACTTCCTCGCTAATCTCGGGCTTTAATCACAGAGTGTGAGCGTCCGGAATCGACCTGACACCGCGGCTATCATGCCGCGGTGTTGTTTTTATTGCCGCTTTGCAGCACTGGCAGTTCCAGACTAAAACGTGCACCGCCGAGCAGGGAATCGTCAATTCGCAGCCGTCCCTGATGCCAGCCCACGATGCGGCTGACGATCGCCAGACCTAAACCAAAACCACCTTTGTCGCGACTGCGGCTTTGGTCGACCCGGACAAAAGGTTGCAGAATTGCATCCCTTTGCTCGGCGGGGATACCTGGGCCGTCATCTTCAACGACGAAATTCAGCCAGTTTCCATGTTGTTGTACCGACAGTAACACCTGGCTACGGGCATAACGTTTGGCATTGAGCAGCAGGTTTTGCAGTGCCCGTTCCAGATAATGGCCATCACAAGTCCAATGCAGCCGCGCCGGTCTTTGCAGCAAAATTGGCGCGCCTGGCAGTGGTGACAGCTTTTCCAGCAGATTTTCCAGCAATTCCACCAGATTGACGTCCTCAAAGCTTAACCGCACCGTTTGCGCTTCCAGCCGGGCATAATCAAGCATTTCATCAACCAGTTGATCGAGTTCGGCTAAATCCTGCTGCATCGCGCGTTTTTCGCTGTCCGGCAGCGCTTGTAGTTCCAGTGCAAACTTCAGCCGGGCCAGCGGTGTGCGCAGTTCATGCGATACCGCATGCGTCATTTCTCGCTGTAGCGACATCAGCCGCAAAATTTGCCTGGCCATCAGTTGGACGCTGCCAGCGATGGGGGCGAGCAGTGAGCGTTCCGGTAACGGCGGGTCCGGTAACTGCATACCCTGGCCAAACTGGCGCAACTGGCGCTGCAAGATTTCGATATCGCGGGACACCGGCCATAAAAAACCAGCCAGTGCTATCCCGAGCAGCAGAAAAAACAGCAGTGTGAACAGATAAGTGTTATGCGCCGGAACTTCGACCTGCACCGGACCGAACTGCAGCAGCTGGTCTTGCACCATCTGGTAGAAATACACCTGATCGTCACTGAACAAAGGGACCAGTTGACCTCTTTCCAGCGCCTGAGACTCAGCGTCGGACCAGGCAATGCTTTGTGGCGGCATGGTTTGCAGCGCCAGATTCAGTTGTGCCGCAACCTGTTCGGCACTTTGTTCCGGCGCGGCCAGCTGGTAAGCTAGACTTTGCCCCAGCAAGTCTACCCAGCCGGGTAGTTCCGGGCTTTGACTATGTTCCCATAAGCGTTCGACTGACCAGCCGATGGCTAATAACATCAGCAACATAAACAGATAGAAACGCAGGAACAAACGGCGCATGGTCAGTTCCAGGCATCCGCAACGAACAAATATCCTTTACCCCAGACTGTTTTAATCCGGAACGGCGTTTCGGCGTTATCACCCAGTTTGCGGCGCAAATGCGACACCCGCACATCCACTGTACGGTCCAGACCATCATATTCGCGGCCGATGATCTGTTTATGGATGGCTTCACGGCGCACCGTCTGGCCGGCGTGTTTGGCCAGCATCCACAGTAGATCAAACTCGTAACTGGTCAGTTCGACCAGCTGGTTATCATAATAGGCTTCGCGGGCAGACTGATTGAGTTTGAGTTTGCCAAACTCAAGCCGCTGCTGATCTGCTGCACTGCCGCCCTGAGTGCGGCGCAGTAAAGCATGGATCCGCGCCAGCAGCACACGCGGCTCAACCGGTTTAATCACATAATCGTCGGCACCGAGTTCAAGGCCCAGCACCTGATCGATATCGCTTTGTTTGGCAGTTAACATTAATACTGGTTGTTTGTACCAGCCGCGCAACGCGCGACAGACGGCAAAACCATCCAACCCGGGCAACATCAGATCGAGCACGACCAAATCAGGGCCAAAATCTTTACATTGCTGTTCTGCCTGCAAACCATTGTCACAGACTTGTACCGTAAAGCCGTGTTGTTGCAAAAAACTCTGCACCAGACTGGCCAGACGTTGATCATCTTCAACTAACAGAATTTTACTCATCAGAACACACTCCAGGGGGCGACCAGCCGGCGTTTGCGCGCGGGTTGGCGACTTAACACGGATAATTGACGGGACAAGCGCGGTTGACCCGCAGCACGCAACAGTAACTGTGCAGAGCCTTCCAGCTGCGCCTGATAACTCAGCTCGCCAGAGGTTTGTTTTTGCCAGCAATGCAACGACAATCCCTCAAGCTCGGCGCACAATGAAATGGGTTCAGGGTGCTGCCACGACAGGTGAAAATCCAGTTGGCAGCTGTCTGATTTCTGGTCGGCGACGCAGACAACAGGCGCAATTTGCCAGCATAAGGCCTGATCACATTGCTGGTCTGCCGGCGCAGCCTGTGCAGCGGTATGGACCAGCAAAATCAGCCACAGCGCAGACCGCATCAGAGAAACCGGTAACTAAAGCCGATAAACCAGCTGTGAGCGGTGGATTCCTGCAGCAACGGACTTTGCATTTTGCCACCGGCCAGCGGAACTTCGACATCGGTATTGAGCCAGCGATGTCGCCATAAACTCAGCAGTTGCCAGCGCTCGGTCAGCGGATACTGCCATTGCAGACTGATTTCCGGCTGCCAGCTGGCAAGCGCGCGGTATTCCAGACCTTCGCCTTCATTGGCGTTCAGCCCATAATAGGTATTCATTAAATGCTGATCCTTCCATGCCAATGCAACACCCAGTTGCCAGTGTCCAAGCCTGTTTTGCCAGCCCGAGCTCGCCGCCAGACGCAGATGCTGTCCGTCATACTGCTGGCTGATATCATGCCACCAGTTCAGTTTCAGCTGTAAGCCGGGTAAAAACCAGTCCAGTTGCAAACCACCATCCAGCGCCAACGGTCTTTTGTCCGCATCGCCAATAGAAAGTTCTTGTTTCATCGCAACTTTTTGAACCGGGCCTGCCACACCCATGCCGGAGATAAATTGTGTTTCAAACAGGTTGACGGCAGACCGTCTGCGGAAATACCCTTGTTCTTCGTTCAGACGACTGACCAGGCTGAGCTGGATATCATCATGTAGTTGCCAGCTATAGCCTAGTGTCGCATTGTCGAAGAACCAGTGTTCGCCGTAATAGCTGATGTCTGGCATCAGCCAGAGCGGAAAATTGTGGCCGCCGTATAGTGGATTTGAACGAAATCCAGCGCCTATGGCCAGATTGATTTGCCATTGTTCTGTGGCAACGCAGGGTTCCTGCGTGTTGCTGTCCGTGCAGTCGGCGTGTACCGGTGTGACGACACCGATAACAATAAGAATGAAGTACAATGCCCGTAACATCATGATCTGAGCCTGTGCTGCTGTAAATGTCGGCACTTTATCATCGTGGCCGGGGGCAGGCAGCAAAAATAACATTGTTTCACAAATTGGCCGGGGAATTGTCACAGATGCGTCGTGACCCGATCTTTAGACTAAACCGGCATTTTGTGGATGGAGACTTACAGTGCAACATGAGTTAAATGCACCAGACCTCGGCCGCTATTGCCGGTTACAGATTATGGCGTTTCTGGTGCTGAATTTGTTGGGGTCCTGTGTCCATGTGCCACCCGGCCATGGTGCTGTGCCAGTGGTGAAACCGGCACCGTCAAATCTGCAGGTCGCGACACCGGCGAAGGCAGTTCGCAAAACGACAGCTGCCACACCCGTGACGCCGTAAACACGGTGAAATCCTGACATCCCCCCTTGGTTTGCTTGCCCATAGCAGCCTGTTGTGGCACCTTATCAGCCTGATAAAAAGTCTGCCCGCCCTGTTTTGCCGTATAGCGGAGCAAAATAGTAGCCGGCGCAGGCCGATGGGGAATTTTGCAGTATGAAAGGAAAAGCCACTTCGTTTGATATTGCCTACCTGGCTGGAGTGTCGCAATCAACGGTATCCCGCGCCTTACGTGACAGTCCGGCGGTAAATCAGGAAACCAAAGACAAGATCTTCGCGATCGCCAAGCAACTCAACTATAAAGTCGATAAAAACGCCAGTAACCTGCGCAAACAACGCAGCGGCACTTTAGCTTTGTTGCTGTTTGAAGACCCTACGGTCGATGATTCACAAATTAACCCGTTTTTTCTGTCGATGCTTGGCAGTATCACCCGCGCTTGTACCAAACGCGGCCATGATTTATTGATTTCGTTCCAGCAGCTTAGTAATGACTGGCATGCCGACTACGAAGACAGCAAAAAAGCGGACGGTATTATCCTGCTCGGCTACGGTGATTACATCGACTATGAAGAAAAGCTGCAGCAACTGCTGGCGCAACAAACCCATTTTGTCTGCTGGGGCGCGCAGGTTGAAGGCCATCCGGAATTTACCATTCGCAGCAATAACCGCGAAGGGGGCCGCCAGGCGGCAGCTCATCTGTTAAGTCTGGGCTACCGCAGTTTTGCCTTTATCGGTATTGCCTCCGACCATGCTCCGGAATTTCTGCAGCGTTTTGAAGGGTATGTTGAAGTGCTGGCCGAACATGGTATTCCACCAGAACAAATACCGCAGTTTGATGCGATTTCAACAGAGCAGGCTGGTTACAGCGCTACCCAGCAGTTGTTTGCCGAAGGCCACAGACCCCGCGCTATTTTTACCGCCAGTGACCTGATTGCGATTGGCGTGATCCGCGCAGTACAGGCTGCTGGTTTGCGGGTACCGGAAGATGTCGCTGTCGTGGGTTTTGACGACATTCCGATGGCGAGTTTCTGCACGCCGCCACTGACCACAATTCAGCAAAATACCACCTTAGCCGGCGAGATGCTGGTGGTGAATCTGTTGAAGCTGATTGCGCAGGAAAGTATCAGTCAGACCGAAATAGAACCGAAAATGATTGTCCGCCGCTCTTGCGGTAGCCCTCAAACTACACTCACCGGCAAATGACAGCGAATAAAACCAGTCTGCATCCGCAGAATCCTTTTGCTGCGCCTTATCCGCTGGCTGAGTTAGTGCAGCTCCAGCCGGCATTAGCTGCTTATTTAAAAACCACGCCTGATGGCCGTGAAACGCTGAATTTTGCTGAACCTGCAGCTGTAACGCTGTTGAACACTGCGTTGTTACAGTGGCAGTTTGGTTTGGTGCATTATCATGTTCCGCCCGGTTACCTGTGCCCCGCAGTGCCGGGGCGGCTGGATTATCTGCTGTATTTACAGGATTTATTAACCGCCAGTTTTCAGGGCAAAAAGGTACCGGCGGCTGCAGTACAGTTGCTGGATATTGGCTGTGGCGCCAACCTGATCTATTCGATACTGGCGGCCAAAGCGTTGCGCTGGCAGGCCATCGGCAGCGACATCGATGCCAAAGCTTTGCAAAATGCGGCAACACTCATCGAACAAAATGGCTTGCAGCGCCAGCTGTCGCTGCGTCAGCAAGCGAATCCGCAGGCAATTTTCCATGGCGTTATTCAGAAGGGTGACTATCTGGACCTGACTTTATGCAATCCGCCCTTTCATGACAGCCCGGATGCCGCAGCCGCAGGCAGTGCCCGTAAACAACGGAATTTGGGGCTGGACAGCGCGGCGCCGCTTAATTTTGCCGGGCAGGCCAATGAGTTGTGGTGTGAAGGCGGTGAGCCGGCGTTTTTACGCCGGATGCTGGCAGAGAGTAAGGATTTTGCCCATCAGGTGTATTGGTTCAGTACGCTGGTGTCGAAACAGCAGCATTTGCCAAAACTGCAACAGCAATTGCAGCAGTTGGGCGCGACTCAGGTACAGGTGATTGAGATGTCGCAGGGCAATAAACAAAGCCGGATTTTGGCCTGGAGTTTTCTGACGCCTGAGCTTGCGGCGCTGTGGCGGCAACACCGCTGGCGTCGCCGCTGAACTGTCTTCTAAAAAAGCAGTACACAGAAAATAAAAAACTCCCGGCCTGCTGCATCGCCACAGCAAACCGGAAGCGGGAGAGTCATGCGGTGCCGGCAAGCCGGCCCGCAACACGGGTTATTTGGCGTAACGCTGCGCATTATTTGGCGTAGCGCTGCTCTACCAGCGGATAACGGTCCCAGACTTTCTGGTCCTGCAGCGATCGTAACAACTTGATGTACTCGGCATGGGTCCAGGCCAGTGGCGTCGCACCATCGGTGCCTTCACCCGGCTGATACTGGTAATGGCTGTTATTGCCGACACCATCAAACACCTGCTCCGGCAGCATCAGGCCGGCATTAGCGAAATGTTCCATCGCGCCGACATACTGCGCCCGAAGTGGTGCCAGTTCGGCTTCCTCTAACTGTGGCTTTTGCAGCAGCGCCCGCGACAACTCATAATGACCGCGTTCACCGGAGAAAAACGGCCAGACGCGGCCACGTTGGCCGGCTGTGTTGGTTTGCCCCGGCCCGTTGGCATAAGCCTCGCCGCTGACGATATCCTCGCCATACCCATCAATACCATAGCGGCGCCAGCCAGAAACGGTTTGCCCGCTGGCGGTTTTAAACTCATAACGCACTCGCGTCAGGTCGGGCAAGGTCAGGTCGTCCATTTCGCCTAAGGTCGCCAGCACTGCCGGATGGTCGGCTTTACGCACGCCATAACGCACCAGTTCGAGGAAACCGCCGTCAACGACGCTGCCTTCGCGCGTATCGGCCTGGCCGTTGCGCAGCTCCAGCGGGCTGTTGTCATTTGGATCTTCGTTGCTGTTGATGCGCAGATAATATTTGCCGTCGCTATTGGCCGTTTTCAGCTGGCCTTGTTCGGTGTAAGTCAGGGCTTCAAGCTTGCCGGCAAACTCGTCGGCCTTTTGCTGATAAAGCAGGGCATTGGCGCTGTCACCGGCTTTGGCGGCGATATCGGCAGCGCTGATAAGTCCACTGATGATGGCGGCCATTGTAGAAGGCGAATAACCGTATTGTTCTTCCCAGCGCTCTTGTTGCGTCGCCGGTGATTTCAGTTCGATGTCGTTCCAGTCCAGTTTGACCTTGCCGCCGTGCGCCAGGAAATTTGCGGCGGGTTTTAACATACTGTGATACCAGCTGGTGATCTCGGCGTCAGACAACACCCCGTCCTGCCACAGGCGCCAGCCCAGCATCACCGGCATGGCGGTCTGGTCCATCTGAATGCCGACCCACTCCAGCGTGCCATCGACATGAGTTTTTTGCAGGAACCAGCCCGGTGTGCCGCTATAACCCGGTGTTTTATCAGTGACCTGCACTTTTTGCAGATATTGGAATGCAACTTTCGGGCTTTCTTTATCACCCAGCGCTAACAGCGCCATCGCGACCTGATAAAAATCCCGCGGCCAGACGGCTTTGTAACCGGTTTGTGCCTGTTCAGCCGATTTAGCCTCGCCCCAGGGATTGGACAACGACGCGATAAAAGCGCCGGCATGAGTTTTATCTTCCTGTGCTTTTAACACTAAAGCACTGGCATACAACAGTTTGCCCTGATCTGTACTTTGGTTGCTAAGACCGGCAAGGGCCGGTAGCTGCGTCAGATAATCCTGCCAGCCGATGGCATCGCCGTCACCGTGATATTGCGCCAACACGGTATCGAGGCCGCGTTGTAGTGTCTGTTGCGCCTGAGCCTGACTTTGTGCAGCGTCACTGCCAAATCCAATCACCTGGTCCCAGCTGGCTGTTTCGCCTTTTTTCAGTGTGGCGTGCGTCAGCAGAGCGGCAACATTACCGGCTGTCTCGCCGGTGCTTTGGTAACTTGGCACCTGGCCGGTTTTTTTCAGCTCAGTCAGGCCGTCAGACACACCGACGAAACCGACAGTGGCATGCAGAGGTGTCGGTACGGTCAGCAGTGTCAGACTGCTGTTGCTATCCTGAGCCTGCAACATGCCATTCTGGAAAATGGCGCTGTCATTGCTGCCGGTATTGGCCAGTGCCGGGTCAATATAAGAATAAACGGTCAGGCCATCAGCCAGCGCTTTAAACGTGGTCCGCACAACCATAGACTGCGCTGAAGGGTCAGTAAAATATTGTTTCTCAATTTCATACTGGCCGTTTTTGGCGGTGTTTTTCAGCCGGTAGGACAGCGCCAGCGGGCGGCCGGCGGCGTCTTTGCGCAGATAATCGATTTGGCTGTTGGTGGCGGTTTTTTCTTCGTCGACAAAACCCTGGCCCTGTACCACCAGCTGCAATTCGCGCAGCTGGGCTTCGTGGATAAGTCCGGCCATGGTTTCGGTCAGAATACCCTGTGCCAGTGAAAACCAGACTTTGGACACCACGCCAGTACTGGCGGTATCGGCATAACGGCCATCCTGATATTGCTCGTACGCAGTGCCGATGCCGGTTTTACCGGCATAAGACCAGGTCGACGGCTGGCCCGGTGCACCCGGTGCTGTCGCTAAAGCGGAACCTTGCCGCGGCTGACAGGCCGACAACAATAAAGCGGCACTCAGCACCGACAAACGAAAAACAGCTTTCATCAACAGACTCTCCTTTGCTCAGCTGTGTAAGCTCAGCTGCGCTCAGTTTTTACAGTCAACACATACACCGCAGCAATCAACAGACTGGCAGCGCCAAGTGCCAGCGCATAAATCGCTTCGGCATTAAATAAATGATTGATCAGCGAGCCCAGAATGGTCGCCGCCAACAGCTGCGGTAACACGATAAAGAAGTTAAACATGCCCATATACACGCCCATTTTATTGGCCGGTAAGGCGTCGGCGAGCATGGCGTATGGCAGCGACAAAATGGAGGCCCAGGCAAAACCAACGCCAATCATCGAAATCCACAGTAACGCCGGATCTTTGATCAGCAAGAAGGACAGATAACCGGCAGCACCCAGTACCAGATTGATGCAGTGTGCTACCTGCAATGACGTGCGGCGTACAATATACGGGATGACTAATGCCGCCAGCGCGGCAAAACCGTTGTAAAACGCGAAGAGCATACCGACCCAGTCGGCGCCGTCGTTGTAGGCCGCGGAAGTTGGGTCTGAACTGCCATAGTGCACTGAAGTCACTGCAGCAGTGGTGTAAATCCACATGGCAAACAGGGCAAACCAGGAGAAAAATTGCACTACGGCGAGCTGACGCATGCGGCCCGGCATCGTATAAAGGTCGTCCACTATCTGCACGACCATGCCATTTTTCCCCTGCGTTTTACTGCGGGACACCTGGAACTGCAATAAACCAAAGGCCAGGAGTGCACCGCCCAAAATATACAGCTGTTGGTCCAGTTTAAATTGCCAGACCAGGCCGAGAGACACCACGCCAATCAGCGCGGCAACAATGCCTTCACGCCAGTACTGGCGTTGATTGCTGCCCGGCAGACTTTCTTCATGTGCTTCACCAAAAGCTGCCAGTTGCTGCGGGCTGTATTCAGTGGAGCGCATCACAGTCCAAAGTACCGCGATAAAAAGCACAATACCGCCACAGTAAAATGAATACCGCACTGAGTCGGGGATCTCGCCCGGCGCAGCGGTATTGGCCACGTCAAACCAGTTATTCAGCATATAAGGCAAGGCTGAAGCGACCACAGCACCGATACCGATAAAAAAGCTTTGCATCGAAAAACCCAGCGGTCTTTGTTGCTCGTTCAGGTTGTCACCGACAAAAGCGCGGAAGGGTTCCATGGTGATATTGATGGAGGCATCGAGGATCCACAGCATACCTGCGGCCATCCATAAGGTTGGCGAATTGGGCAGGAAAAACAGTGCCATGGTGGTCAGTACTGCACCATAGAAAAAGTACGGGCGGCGGCGGCCTAAGCGGTTCCAGGTGCGGTCAGAAAAATAACCGACCACAGGCTGCACCAACAAACCGGTCAGTGGCCCGGCGATCCATAAAATCGGCAGTTCATCGATACTGGCGCCTAAAGTCTGGAAAATCCGGCTGACGTTGCCGTTTTGCAAGGCAAAACCAAACTGGATCCCCAGGAAGCCGAAACACATATTCCAGATTTGCCAGAAACTCAGATTCGGTTTGGCCTGCTGCATAATGATTCCCCGTATTTTTTATTTTTGAGTCTAAAGTCCTTGCCCACAATAGCGGCCGCTACTGGTAGTGACGGCCTTCAGAGCATAGCAGAGTACTGTTTATACAATGGTTTTCTGCTGTGTTGCCGGAAAACACCCAGAAAAAAGGGGAGCATAAACTCCCCGCAATTGTGTCTCCAGGAAACTGTCGGACCTCATCTGCAAGGCCTGTGGCGCAAGCAGACAGATAACCAGAGCTTCTTGATATCGTGCTTTGCCGGCAACAACAACATGAATACGTATTCAAACCGGACCAGATGCGGCGAAATGAGGCATTCACCGGGCTGAAGCGCGCAGATTGCACCAGCACGCAACAAAAAACCGGCCTCAAGGGGCCGGTCTGACGATTTCTGGTGCAGCGAAGGGCGTTATTGCTCAGCTGCGGGGCTGTTACTTAGCGGTGGAACTGGTTTTCGACGCCGTTTTCCAGCAGGAAATCACCGAGGTCAAGTAAATGCATTTCGTCCAGCTCCAGCGTGTCGAGCACTGCATCTGCAATCGTCTGCCACTGCGTGTCGTCTGACACGTCAAACAACGTCTGTTGTTCGCCAACCATATGCTCCGCCAGTTTTAAAATCGCACAAAGGCGTTTTTCATACATGTCGGTGGAATGGAACAGCAGTTCCGGTTGATGGTGATAAGCGATGACGTTGCTGATCTCCGGCGCCAGGCCCCAGCTTTGCGCAATCATAAATCCAAGCATTTCGTGGCTGGTATTAAAGTACCGCTGCTCGATATCGCCAAAATTCATTTGCTGGCTTAAGCCGACTTTCAGCACTTTCGGATAATCCGGAAACTGCGCGTGGATCAACGCCATGCCGGCATTATGGAACAAACCAATCGAATAACAGTCGTCCGCGCAGTCAGAACCCAGACGTAAATGCTGAGCGATCAGCATGGCGGCACTGCCAACATCCATGGCACTGTTCCACTGACGCAGGGTAAAAGGGTCGGCTTTGCCATCACTGAGGGTAAAACGCAGCACCACGCTGGAAACCAGTTTCACCACGCGGTTTAAGCCTAAAAATTTACAGGCATGTTCGATCGAACTGATTTTGCGGCGCAGGCCAAAATAAGCAGAATTCACGACTTTTAACGTAAAGCCGGCGATGCCAATATCCATGTTGATGAGTGTTGCTATGGTATTGATATTTGGATCTTCCAGTTCAATTTCCTGTTTGATCCGCAGCAGCACCTCAGGTTGCGGGGGGATGGTGAAACCGGCCAATGCATTTTCAACCGCTTTCATATCAATAGGTTTGACCATAAAGCCAGACTCCGGAAGGCAAGGACTCAATTGAATAAGTGCCTAGTATATCCGCTCTGGGGTCGAACTGCAGTGTCTGTTTGGGGAAATCCGGCGTGGTGGTTACCCCGCCGGACTTGTTTAGCGTTAGCTTAGCTTTTCAACTTTTTCAGTTGTTTTTGCAGGGACTTCAGTTCTTTTTCCAGCTTTTCCGGCTTGTCTGCCAAAGCCAGCACAGGTTGCAGCGTTTGCTCAGCGTCGGTTTTATTCTGCTCCAGCACATGGATTTGCGCTAAACGAACCCGGGCCCATGACAATTGCTGATTTTCGCCATCTTTATAAAAATCAATAAATTGCTGCAAAGCTGCTTTACCGGCTGCTTTATCTTGTTGCTCGACAGCAGCCAGCCGGCCAATCTGGTACAGGTAACTGTATTTTTGCTGTGGTTTTTCTGCCAACTGCGCAGCTTGTTGATAAAGCGCTGCGGCTTCTGCCATTTGTTTTTTGCTCAGCAACAGCACGGCTTTTTGCGCCAGTAAGCGGGCTTGTTGTGGTTGTTGCTTGATGGCCTCATCGATGACTTTCAGCGCTTCGTCGGTTTTTTCATCGCTGTTCAGCACCATCGCCTGCGCCAGCGGGCCAGCAACCGGATCTTTGCCGGCTAAGGCTTTTGCCATTCGCTTGGCTTCGTCTTCATCTCCGCCGGCAATGCCCGGAGCTTGCAGATAAAAACCAATCAGATTCAGCTGTAAATCGCTGTCTTCCGGCGCCAGACTGACGGCCTGTTTCAGCAGTGCCAATCCGTCTTTGGCGTGACCGGCCGCAGAAAAAATGCTGGCTTGTTGTGCCAGTGTGAACTGATTCATCGCCGCGAGCTGCAGCAAGTCTGCGTCTTTGGGAAAGGATTTGCTGGCTTGCTGCAGAAACTCTGCCGCCGCCTCGGTCTGCTCCAGGCCCATCAGTGCCTGGGCGTGCGCTTGTTGCAAAGTGACGTCAGAGGCGAAGGTTGGCAGGGTGGTGATATGTTTTTCGATATTTTTAAACTGATCTTTTTCCAGCCATTGCTGGATTTGCGTTGTGCTGACTTCAGTCTGGCTATGTAATAAACCAGAGAAGATGGACGCACATAACAATAAAGCTGTTTTCATCGGTCTATCCTTGTAATTAATTTATCGCTGGATATTAACCTGATGGTTACAATTTGTGCAAACAGGCGCGCTTCAGGTCTGACCTTTGCTGCTACGCCTACAGCGTTCGGAACAATATTTCACCGTGGCCCAATCCCGTTGCCATTTCTTACGCCATTGAAATGGACGCAGGCAAACCGGACAGATTTTTTCAGGTAAATGTAATTTGTGGTGGGCCAACTGAATCGCTCCTGAACTATACAGCAGTCTCAGTACGATTCAGTTCAGCAACTGGATGTGGGTTGTCAGAGTATTTGGCTGAAAGATAAGGAAAGATTACGAGTCCAGATAAGGCCGGCCGGCCATCATCTTTTGCGCTAACTGAATTTCAGCGTCTTTGTCTTCCAGCTGCAGATTGGCAAATTGCACGTCAAACTGGATTAAATCATCGTCAGGCATATTCAGTGCAATCAGCCGATCCGGTACATGACCGACCTGACGATAGGCATTAATCGCCACTTGGGCGGCCTGTTCCATCAGCATAAAGAAATAGCCGAGCGGGAAATTTTGCAGTTCCGGTGCGTCCAGCTGAGCCCAGCCGAGTAAATCACCGCTGATACTTTCATCGGCATGGTCGGTAAATAGCAGCGACACTGCGGCAAATGGCGGGTTTTCACCGGATTTGTAGGCTGCAGCGTCAGCTTCGCTGAACAACAATACATAACCAAAGGCAGGGCAGCCCTCTGCATCCATATCGTCAAAGGCGGGGTCGTACACTAAAAACAGGCGATTGTCAGACATGGCAGGTACTCAAAACACAACAGGCCGCACATTGTACCTAAGGCTGTCCGCTTGCAGAAGCATAAATTTGCAGCAACAGCGCCTTTGACCGGAACTACAGCTGATCTTTTGCCGGGACTGGGCTAACATGCGGCGGGTCTTTGACGGGAGAATCAAGCATGTCCGAATTTAAACATATTTCTACCAGCGAAACTTTTGCCGCCTTAGCCGCCGGTGACGTGGTGATCGCCGATATACGTGACGACCAGAGCTTTGCCAGCGCTCATATCGAAGGCGCTTATCATCTGACCAACGGCACTTTGCACCAGTTTATGCAGCAAACGCCGCTGGATAAGCCGGTAGTGGTGGTGTGTTATCACGGTCGCTCCAGCCAGGGCGCGGCGCAATATCTGGCAGAACAGGGTTTTGATACCGTATACAGCATGGATGGTGGTTTTGAAAGCTGGCGTCTGGCTTATCCCTTCAGCAGTTCGCAGGAGTAAGCGGCATGCAACAGCTGGCCGTACTGAATTCTGCCGCCGCAGCCCAGACCTTTGCTGACTATTGTCAGACGCAGGGCTGGGCGGTCAGTGTTGTGGTGCATAGCGCAGCGCATGCGGAAATTTTCTGTGAGGCTGCAGACGAGCCGCAAGTGGCGTCAGAGTTGCAACAATTTTTACAGCAACCTGGACATGACAAATACAGCGCCGCAGCCTGGCAACGCGGTCAGCCGCTGGAACATGCCGGCAATAGCGGGCTGGGGGCGTTGGGCCAGGGGTTTTTACAGCAGACCGGGCCTGTCGTCTGGTTACTGACCATTCCGGCGTTGCTGGTGTTTGTCTGTTTGCAGGTTTGGCCACAACAAGTGTTTGATAGTCTGCGTTTTTTCAGTGCTGACTCGCTTGTGCTGCTGAGTTATCGCTGGTGGAGCCCGATGCTGCTGCATTTTTCCGCCGCACATCTGATGTTCAACTTGCTGGCGTTATGGATTTATGGCGGCCGGCTCGAAGTCTGGCTGGGCAGCCGGCAGTTATTGCTGCTGACGCTGGTGGCAGGTTTGGTCAGTAATCTGAGCCAGTTCCTGCTGACCGGGCCGAATTTTGGTGGTTTGTCCGGCGTGGTCTATGCGATTTTTGGTTTTGTCTGGGTCTACGGCTGGCGTTTTCCGCAGCAACCGCTGCAGTTGTCCAAACCAGATCTGATTCTGGCGCTGGGTTTTCTCGGTTTAGGTTTTGCCGATTTACTATGGGTGAATACGGCAAACTGGGCGCACCTGAGCGGATTTGTTTGCGGTATGGCACTGGCGACACTGGCCCGAAGCCCGGTGCGCCAGCCAGGTTAGTTCAGATTATTACTGGTACAGGTACTTGGTGAATAACACGTCCTGTACCAATTCTGACCCTGTTTCTTTTTTCATCAGCTCGTTGATTTTCTGCAGAATTTTCATCCGGACTTCTTCCCGCCCCTGCAGAGACTTAATAGTCGTATCCGCTTCTTTACCAAAGACACCGACAATGGCGTCGAGGATCAGTGGTTCATGGTGCTCAATCAAAGGTAAATATTTTTCGTCTTTGATCATCAGCTCCATCGTCACCCGTACATAGCCTAAAGATTTCTGTCCGTCAGTGACGTAGTTGGTCACAATATCCGGGTCGAAACCATGATAAACCACTTTGGGTTTGGCTGGTGCGGCTGGTGCGGGCTCCTGCGCAAAGGCGACAGGGACTAACAACAAAAAGAAAAGGCCGAAAAGAGTCTTGTTGGCTAACACTGCTGAGTCCGCTTATTTTGGTTTGTTAACAAGTTTACCCGAGAGCATGGCAGAACACTATCCTGTGCATATGGGCGAATGATGAAAAAAATCCACATTCCGGGGAAAGTGGTTGCTTGGATTTATGGTCGATTTTCGAATCGGTGTCAAAGTCGTTTTACCGCTGTTGCGGGACTGCGGGTGAAAATATCCGGCAGAACTTGGTATGATGCCGGCCTTTAAGTGACTGCGATACTGCAGGAGTTTCATTGAACCTGAGTGAAATGGCACCGATTTGGCTGGCGAATTGGTCTGAGAAGACACCAGAGGGTATTTCTCCGCTGTGGCTGGACTGGTTGTCAGAGCCCGGCTCCCTGACCGCGCGTTTAAAGAGCACAGGTCATCATTTCAGCTTGCAACTGGTATTGCAGCAGGAGATTGAGTTGCCGGCCTGTCTGCAACAACGCTGGCAAACCCGGTGTGGTTTGGTTCGGGAAGTTGTGTTGTCGCTGGACCACCAGCCTTGTATTTATGCCCAGAGTTTTTTGCCGGATCACACAGTTGCCGCGTTGCAACCCCTGGCCGATCTCGGCACTATGCCGCTTGGGCACTATATTTTTACCCAGCCGGATTTACAGCGCAGCGCCATTGAACTGGCGTTGTTCCACGCCGGTTTGCAGCTGAAGTCCGTTGGCACTTTACCGCAGCTGTGGGGCCGACGTTCTTATTTCACTTTGTCACAACACGAATTATTAGTGCAGGAATTGTATTTACCTGCGTTAGCGGAGTTTATCTGAGCATGAACTGGCAACTGACTCTGGCGCACTGGCCTGAATACAAACAGCTGATGCGGCTGGATAAACCTATTGGCATCTACCTGTTGTTGTGGCCGACAGCCTGGGCTTTGTGGCTGGCGGCTGATGGTTTTCCCGGCTGGACTATGCTGGGGGTATTTGGTCTTGGTGTGGTGCTGATGCGCTCCGCCGGTTGTGTGATTAACGATTATGCCGACCGCAACTTTGATGGTGCTGTTGAACGCACCAAACAGCGGCCACTGGCGGCGGGGCGGGTCAGCAGCACGGAAGCCCTGCAGCTGTTTGCGCTGTTGCTGGCGTTGTCTGCCAGCCTGTTGTTGTTCCTGAACTGGCAAACTGTGCTGTTAAGTGGTGTCGCTGTGTTACTCGCGGCGATTTACCCTTTTATGAAACGGGTGACAAACCTGCCGCAAGTGGTGCTGGGCGCTGCATTCAGTTGGGGCATGCCGATGAGTTTTATGGCACTTCAGGGCCAGCTGCCGTTGCTGGTCTGGGTGTTGTACTGCGCCAACCTGCTGTGGACCGTCGCCTACGACACCTTTTATGCCATGGTTGATCAGGAAGACGATGTAAAAATCGGCGTCAAATCCACAGCGCGGTTGTTTGGCCGTTATGGTTTTTGGATTATCGCGTTATTACAGCTCGGAACTCTGGCCTTGCTGGAATGGGCCGGACAGTTGGCCGGTCTTGGTGAAGCATACAGCTATGCGTTGTTAGTTGTATTGTTACTGTTTTTTTATCAGCACCGCATCGCCCGGCAGGGGCGGGATGGTTGTTTCCGCGCCTTTTTGCATAATCATTATGTCGGGGCCGTGGTCTTTGCCGGCATAGTATTGGGCCAGTAACATTGCGGTGAAGGGGTTTTTCCGTCTGTTGAACGACTTCGCTGCACGCTGTCATCAACTGGTGTTATGGTGATGCGATCCAGTCGCCACACAGTTCCGTAAGGCTTTGTTATGCAACATCACCAACATGCTGATACCCCTATGCCCGCTTTACATATTCTCGGTTACCTCGGTTTATTGCCGTTTCTGGCGCTGAGTCTGCTGACCTTTTTCCCATTGCCGGGTTTTGATGCCTTAGCGATGTTTCAGCGTTACAGCGCCATTATTCTGGGCTTTATGGCCGGGGTGTTGTGGCCGGTCTGGTCACAGCGGTTGTCGGTGTGGCCCTTGGCTGTTTTTGCTGTGAGCTTGCCGGTACTGAGTTTTTTGGCGGGTTTTCTGCCGCAGGTTGCCACTTTAACAGTTGAACTGCTGTTGTTTGTTGTACTCAGACTCGGCGAGCGCTGGTTTGAGCTGGACCAACAATATCACCCGGCTTATCTGCAGTTGCGTAAGCAGCTGACTGCCGTCGTGGTTGGCTGTCACGCTGCTTTGCTGGTGTTTTTACTGATGTAATCGTCGCAATCTTGCTGCCGCAAATTCGGCGAAACTTAAGTCCCGTACATAAAACAAACCCGGCATTCGCCGGGTTTGGTATTGCTGCAACCGAAACTATCAATGCATATGGCGGTGACCGGTGCGGGCGCCGCCGCTGGCCGCTTTGCTGGCCGGTTCAGCAAAATCGCGAATGGTCACTGTGGTTTTGGCAAAAGGCTGTACACCAATACGCTGATAAATCTGTGACGGCACCATGGCTTTGCCTTGAGTCACGACCAGCGCCAGCTGGCGGATATCCGCAATGTTTTTCGTTGGGTCACCATCGACCAGCAATAAATCGGCATCGAAGCCCGGTTTAATCTGACCTTTAGATTGCGCCACTTTACTGAATTTCGCCCCGTTGAGCGTCGCCACTTGCAGCGCCTGAGCAGGAGTTAAACCCGCTTTCACTAACAGCTCAAGCTCACCTTGCAGCGTAAAGCCAGCCAGCTCGTCGGTACCTGCGACCACCGGAATGCCGGCTTTGTACATCATGCCAACAAATTCAACCATCTTGGCGTAGGACTTGGCATAACGCTGTGCTGTGGCGTCATCCGGAATATCCAGTTCGGCGCGGGCATACCGGCGTTGTACATCTGGCGGCAGGTTTTTCACGATAGCGCGCCAGGGTTCGCCAACTGTGCCGTCAACTTTTTTCAGGAAATCAAAAGTCGCCAGCGTCGGGTCAACGGACAGGTTGTTGTCTTTCAGTAATTTAATGAAATCCTGCACTTTTTTGCTTTGGAGGTCTAAATCAGCCACTTGTTTGGCCGGTAAATAAAACCGTTCCAGCGTGCGGGTGTCAGTGTCGGGTTTGACCAGGAAGTTCAGCAGTAACTGGTTGATATGCTGAATTTCATCAAAACCGGCGGCAATCACATCCTCAGCTTTTAAAAACGCCGGCACATGGCCGCTGACGCGCAGACCACGGCTGTGCGCATAAGCCACAGTATCTTTTAAGATGGCTTTCGGGAACGAGTTATAAATCTTCAGCTGCGGGTAACCATGGGCGGCATACCAGTCAATCGCCTGTTTGGCACCGGCTAAGTCTTTGATCACAAAACCGCTGCGCGATGAATACGGGCTTTCACCTTCAAGGAAACCCGTGGGCACAATCGTTGGCGCCAGTAACTGGTCGTGGTCAATTTCGTCGATCATCAGCTGCATATTGGCGTTGTCGTTGCCCATATCGCGCAGCGTCGTCACGCCCGCCGCCAGGTGTAATGGGCCTTCCCAGCGCGAAATATGGCCATGCATATCAAACAGGCCAGGCACCACGATGCGGTTTGCTGCGTCAATTTCATGCTGCACCGGGCTTTGCAGCGAGCCGGCTGGCACTACTGTGGTGATTTTACCGCGCAGCAGATAGATATCACTCGGCGCACCAACCTGTAGCGTCACGCTGTCAAAGATGCGGGCATTTCGCACCACGGTGAGGCCGTGCAATTCTTTTGGCAGTTCAGTGGCCATTTTTTCCAGCAAAGTGGTTTCGGCTTTGAGCTGCATCGCCAACATGGCATCGGCATTGCCTTGCCAGCCTTCTTCAATCAGTGTCAGATAACCCGGCGCGATGCTGGCGAACAGCCTTGGTTTTTCGCCTTTAGTCGCCCAGACAAAATTCGGCTCAAAACCAACACCGGTTTGCACCAGCAATTGAACTTGTTGTTTCTCGCCGGCATTTTCGACGATGAGTTCACCGGCGACTTGCTGTTGCAAAGTGCCGCTTGGCAGCAGCGGCAGGCTGTTTTTGCCGCTTTTTGCCATGGCTGCGATGGCTACTGTGGCCAGCTGCGGTGTGCCGTCGACCGGTAGATACAGCGCGTTTTGGCTGTATTTGGCGCTGCCGTGTTCTTTGCCGGTGCTCCAGCTTGCAGTGCCGTTTTCGACTTTAAAAGTTTCATTGACGACAGAGCCAAAAGTGGTGGCACCTTTGGCCTGATAATCAGTGATAAAACCGTCTTTGTTCAGTTTGATAGTTTCATTAATTTCCGGCCCGCGGCCATTGTCTTTAAAGATAAAACGGACCGAGGTTTCGCCGTTATCTTTGATGTCGACAATTTGTTCACCGGCTTTGACGCCGTTGTCGACCAGAATAGTGTATTTGGTTTGTTCTGCAGCTAAGGCCTGCTGAGCACAGGCCAGCATCGTTAACAGACTAAGGATTTTTATTTTCATCTGAGGTTCCCGGTGTTTGCACCCAAACAGCCAGCATAATGCAAATTTGTCTGCCGTACTCATCTTACCGGCCTTTGATCGCCGGACTTTTCCGGTTATTGGTCGCTTTTACCTGCGTGACGCAGCACAAAACCACGCAATCAGCCGCGGAATACTTTGGCCGGCCCGGACATTCCGGTACACTAGCGGTTTGCCTTTTTTCCGCGAAGGAATAATTCAGCTGTGTTTCCGATAAGTCCTGTGCAATTACAACTCTGGTTTGATCCTGCTACTTTTCAGCGCGCCCGCGCTTATTGGCAGGCCGGCAAAGTGATCAAACTGGAATACAACGAGGATTTATCGTCGATCAGTGCGCAGGTCTGGGGTGAGGCTTTAGCGCCGTATCGACAGTATTTGTCGTTAAAACAACAGGATGGTGACTGGCAGCTGACGGATTCCTGTAGCTGTCCGGTTGGCGGGCGCTGCAAGCATGTGCTGGCGGTGTTACTGAAACTGAAGCAAGCCTGGGAACAACAACAGGTCGACCTGCAGCAGCTCCCGCTACGTCAGCTGACGCAATGGTTTGCCGACGCCGAGCGTCAGACCGGGCAAAGTGCTGACAGCGCCAAACTGCGTGAAGTGGTGCTGTACATCTTAAGTTATGGCCAAAGTGGCCTGCAGCTGTATCCGCGTCGGGTCAAAGCCAGTAAAAAAGGCGGTTACAGCAAAGGCACAGCCATCACAGCCCAGGATTTCTCCGGTTACCTGCAGCCCTACTGGATTGAAGAAGCTGATTTCCGCCTGCTGAATTTATTCCGCGCGCAAAACTTAAAAGATCAGGCCTTATTGGAAGACGACTGGGGTTATGCGCTGCTGCAGCAGATGATGGCCACAGGGCGTTGTTATTTCGGTGAAGGCCGGCACAGCCTGAACTGGGGCGCTCCAAGACCGCTGCAACTGCGCTGGTTGGCCGGCCGCGAAGGTTATCTGCTGGAATGGGACTTGGGCGATGACGCCGAACTCGAAGTGGTCTACACCCAACCACCTTGTTATCTCGACACCAGCAACTATCAGCTGGGCCTGCTGGAAACCGATTTAACCGGCCGTGAGCTGAAGTTGTTGTCGCGCATGCCGCCGATCCCGA